>NZ_JBHVER010000079.1:0-31788 GCF_042802195.1 Kitasatospora sp. NPDC057500
CGATCGAACCCCGCGGCCCCATCGAGACCGAAGCAGCCCGCCGCCTCGCCGACGACCTCAAGAACGAGTGATCACCCGATTACCCAACACTTTCTGAGCCGGGCGGGAACGCGCACGGCGCGGCCGGGCGCCGCCTCCCGCGCCTTCGACCGGGCCGGGTCCAGGATCGTGGGCGGGGGCATGCGCCGGCACACGGTCGCGGCCGGCGGCGCGCCGCGTCGCCGGCACCCGGCCACCACCCCTCACCAGGAATGGAGCACTCCATGGACTACGGCATCCCCGTCACCCTCGACCTGCCCTTCGCCGAGACCGTCGAACGGGTCCGCGCCGCGCTCGCCGGACAGGGCTTCGGCATCCTCACCGAGATCGACGTCCGCGCGACCCTGCGGGCCAAGATCGGCGAGGAGATCGAGGACTACCTGATCCTCGGCGCCTGCAACCCGCCGCTCGCCCACCGCGCCCTCCAGGCCGACCGGCACATCGGACTGCTGCTGCCGTGCAACGTCGTGGTCCGCGCGGACGGCGGACGCACGGTCGTCGAGGCGATGGACCCGCAGCTGATGGTCCGGATCAGCGGGCAGCCGGCACTGGAGGCCGTCGCCGACGAGGCGGCCGCCCGGCTGCGCGCGGCGCTGGCCGCACTCTCCGGCTGAGGTACGGACCGCCGTTCCTCGTCGGCGCACACGGATCGGGCCGTGCCGGGATCTCCGGCACGGCCCGATCGGCGGTCTCCGCACGTTCAGCGGCGGCCGAAGATCCTCGCGAGGAGGCCGCCGCCCTTCCGCGCGTCGCGGTCGCAGCCGCAGCGGTCGGCCTTGGGGACTCCGGCCAGCACCTGGTCGACGTGCATGCCGCACCCCGCGTAGGTGGCCTTGCCGCAGCTCCGGCACGTCGTACGTCGGCACATCACAGGACTCCTCGCATCCGGGGAAGAGAGGGCTTCTCCCTCGCTTCCACTATACCGGCGGGGGTATTTTTCCGGATGAAGCGGGCGAATCGCCCCCATGCGGATCACGCGCGCACCGGAGGTGCCGACAGGCGCGGGGGCTGATCGATTTCGGTTCGATCACGGCGTGTCCCATTGGTCGGACCTTGGGATGGAGTGCGGTGATTGATCTTGTTGGCGGCGGGACGGGCGCGCTCTCATAATTCCAGCCAGACGCGCGACGGGCGGCTGTGAGAGCCGCCGTGAGTGCCCGCGAGAGGCCCGTGCGCACACATCCTGACCTTTCCCTGGGGGAATCCCTTGTCCGCGCACGATCACGTGCCGCCCGCCGGGTCCGGCCCCGGCACCGAACCCACCACCGCACCCGAACCCGCTCCCGGTGCACCCACCCCGCCGGCCGCGCGGCGGAAGCTGCCGCGCGCCGTCGCCGTGGCGCTGGCCACCGCGGGCCTGCTCGCCGTCACCGCGACCAGCGCCGCCGTGACGGTGGCCGTCGGCAAGCCGGAGAGCCGGCCGGCCACGGCCGCCGTGACGGCCGCACCGGCGGCGAGCCCGAGCCCGACCGCTTCGCCCTCGGCGTCCGCCGCTCCCGCGCCGACCACCCCGCCGCCCGCGCCCGAGCCGGCGCCGAGGAGCACCGTCCGGGGCACCGTCAGCGGCGGCCGGCACGACGGCGACCTGCGGTACTTCCTGCTCCCGATCCCCGCGGGCGGCGAGTCCTACGGCCCGGCCGACGGCATGCCGTTGACCGACGAGGACATGGCCGAGGAGTCCGACGACGGCACGGACATCATGGCCATCCTCCATCAACTCGGCTACAAGGACGCCGCCACCCGGGTCTACCGAACGGCCGACGGAAAGGCCGAGGTCACCGTCACCCTGCTGCGCTTCACCAGCGCCGCGCAGGCGGAGTTCTTCGCCAAGAACGACACCAGGGACCTCCCCTCGATCGAGGTCACCGGCGACCCCGGCGCCCGCGGGTACATCGACAGGCCCGAGCAGGAGGCCTACACCGGCTCGATGACCGGCATCTCCACCCAGGGCGACGTGCACTACACGGTCGACGTCGAGGTGAAGGGCACCCCGGACAAGGCCCTGCTGAGCGAGCTGATGAAGCGCCAGCGCGACTGGCTGACCACCGGCCGCTGAGCGCGCGACCGGCCCCCTCCTCGCTCCCCTTCCTTCCTTTGGAGTCCCCCGTGACCACCGAACCCGTGGTGCCGCCGCCCGTCGACGGGCCGCCGTCGGCCCCACCCCCGCCCCCTCCCGCCGCCGACCCCGCCGCCGCCCCGGCGCCCGCCCGGCGTCCGCGCCGGCCGCGCCCGGTGCTGCTGCTGGTCTCCGGGCTGGTGCTCGGAACCGCCGCCGGCGGCGGCATCGGCTACGCCGTCCAGGCCGGCCGGCCCCCGACGCCGCTGCCGCCGGTCCAGGTGGCGCTGCCGACCTACCCCTCCGAGGTGCTCGACCCGGCCGTCGCCGCCGCGTCCGCACCCTCGCCGCTCGCCATCGACGGCGACCTGCGGAAGCTGCTGATCACCGCCCCGAGCGGCAGCAAGCCGTGGGACGGCTACCCGGACACGCCGAGTTGGATCACGGTCGGCGAGCTCGCCGAGCAGAGCGCCGGAACGGTCAGCGCGTTCAACACGCTGAACAACGGCGGGTTCCGACGCGCTGCGCAGATCAACTGGACGCAGGGCGATCTGAGGGTCCGTGTCTCCCTGACGCAGTACTCGGCCGACAACGCCAACTCCGCCGCAGTGCAGCGGTACGTCCTGCAGCCGTTCAGTGCCGAGGCCAACGGCGGCTATCAGGTCGACCCTCAGCCCTCCTACTGGCCCGAAACGACGATCCAGTACTACACGGGTGCCGCGGTCGCACAGCGCGGCACCGTGCGGATGGAGGTCAGGGTCTACGGCACGGAACCGGTGGAAGCCGAGGTCGTGAAGGACCTCGCCAAGCAGCAGTGGGAGCGGCTGGTATGAGCGACAGCACCGAAACCCTCCAGTCGGACCCCTCATCGGGCACCTCCCGCCGTCTCCTGCGCGCCGGGGGTGCGACCGTGGCGGCCGCCCTGGTCGGCGTGGGCATCGGGGTCGGCATCGTCGAAGTCCGGTTCGACGACACCGCCACAACCGCCACCGCTGCCACCGCTGCGGCCGTGACGAGCCCTTCCCCGGCCGCCAGCACCACACCGTTCGGTGCGAAGTCGAACGGCAACCACTTCGGATCACTGCGCGACCTGCTGCTGCCGATGCCCGACGGCTACGGGCCCGGTCCGGACGACGGCAACTACGGCAACGACGCCGAACTGACGGCCGACCAACTGTCCGCCGAGATCGACGACGACCTCGTCCCCGTGCCCAAGGAGCAACAGGACAAGCTCCGCCGGTTCTGGGAGGACCTGCACGTCAAGGCCGCCGGTGTGCGCACCTACCGTAACCAGACGGTCGTTCTCGGGATCCGACTGCACCAGTTCAACCAGCAGGAGGTGCAGAAGATGAACGAGTACACCGCCGTGTTCGCGGGCGACACCGGGCTCTTCCGCCTCGGCCCGGCCGTTCCCGGCCACCCCGAGGCGCACTGCTACCTGATGCCCGCGCCGCCGTCCGCTCCGATCGACCGCATGGAGTGCTCGGCCGCCGAGGGGGACCTCCTGGTGGTGCTGACCGCCGAGGGCGTGGCTCCCCTGCCCAAGGACAAGATCGTCAACCTCCTGACCCAGCAGCTCGACCGCCTCGCCCGCCCGGGAGCCTCCGCATGACCGACAGCAGCGACAGCCCCTCAGTGCCGGACGTCCCGGTCGCCGGCCCCGGAGCATCGACCGACGAGGACCAGGCCGCCCACCGGACCCGGCGCCGCAAGGCCGTGCTGCGGTGGGGCGCCGCCGCCGTGGTGTGCGCGCTGGCCGGGACGGGGAGTGCGCTCGCGGTCACCGTGCCGGACCGCACCGACCTGCCGGGTCTGGCCACCAAGCACGACGGGCGCTACACCTTCCCCGCTCTCGTCCTGCCGCCGCTGCCCTCCGGCAAGGCCATCCCGAAGGAGGACAACCGTCGGCACGCGGCGGACCTGCGGCGGCTGCTTCTCCCCGCGCCCCTGGAGGCCGGCGGTTCCCTCACTCCGGCCGCCCTCCCGGCACCGACCGCGAGCGCCGGCGCCGACTGGGTCGACTGCCAGGGCGTGGCCGCCGACCAGAAGGAGCCCGCGAAGATGCGTGCACTCCTGCTCATGTACGCCTGCCGGGCCGCCACCGTTCGCGAGTGGACCGCCGCCGACGGCACCCGGACCCGGATCCAGTTGCTCGCCTTCGGGTCGTACCAGGAGGCCCGGCCGGTGTTCTCCGCATTCCGTGACCACGTCGAGCCGAAGGACGTCGACGGCCTCAAGCTGGTCACGCCCCCGGCCTGGGGCACACCGGACACCGTCGACCTCGCGGTCCGGGAGACCCCTTCCGCCAGGCCCGATGCCGAACCGGCCTACCGGCAGGCGTACCTGGCCGCCGGCGACCTCGTGGGCGTCGTCACGATGACCAATCCCGCCGGCGTCCGAGCCGCCGCCTTCCAGCAGGTGGTGACGCTCCAGTCCGACCTGCTGGCCTGAGCCCGCGCCGCCCCGGCATCACCGCCGGGGCGGCTCGGTGTGCTCCGCCGACAGGAGCCGGCGCAGCACGCCGAGCAGTCCGGTGTCCTCGGCGGGCGGCTTTGCGGCACGCCAGGCGAGGTGGCCGTCGGGTCGGGCGAGGAGGGCTCCGGTGGCGGGGAGGCCGGACAGGTGCGTCCACCGTGGCCCGTCGACCGGGAGGGCGCGCGCGGTGACGGGGAGGCCCGCCTCGGTGGCGGTGGCGGTCTGGCGGTGCCAGGCGGGGTCAGGTGCGAGGAGGGTGAAGCCGGGGCCGACGAGGTCCAGGGTGGAGGCCCCACCGAGGGGCCCGTCCAGGCGGAGGTGCGGGAGGCGGCCGCCGGGGACGGCGGCCCGGTGCTCGCAGGCCGGGTCGAGGGGCGGAGGGACCGGGGTGCCGGGTTCGGTGAGGACGGCGGTCGACCGGTAGACGGCGGTGAGCAGCAGTTCGTCGTCGATCCGGTAGCCGGCGCGGGCCCGGGAGTTGGCCAGTGAGAGGTCGATGACCTGGCGGGCGAGGGGGCGGCGTTCGTCCTCGTAGGTGTCCAGCAGACGCTCGCCGGCGCGGCCGTCGAGCACGGCGGCGAGCTTCCAGGCGAGGTTGTCGGCGTCGCCGATGCCGGTGTTCATGCCGTGGCCGCCGGTCGGCGGCACCGTGTGGGCCGCGTCGCCCGCGATCAGCACCCGGGAGCGGCGGTAGCCGGCGGCGAGGCGGGCGTCCATCCGCCAGGTCATGGTGTCGCGGACGGTGACGTCGAGTGCGGGCAGGCCGGCGGCGTCGCGGACCAGGCGAACGAGTGCCCGGTGGTCGGTGGTGAGCGCGTCGGGGTCGTCGTGCGCGGGGTCGTAGGGGTGCTGGTAGACCCAGTGCCGGTCGTTGTCGACCGCCAGGAAGCCGCCGCGGCCCGGGGCGGTGAGGAAGTAGGAGGCGCTGGCCCGGTCAGCCACGACCTCGCCGAGCGGGGCCTCGAAGCGGATGCTGAGGAAGTGTCCGAGGCCGGTCGGGCCCTCCATGGCGATGCCGGCGCCGGTGCGCACGGTGCTCGCCGCGCCGTCGCAGCCGATCAGCCGGTCGGCGTGCACGGTGTGCCGTTCGCCGGTGCCACGGTCCTCCAGTTCGGCGCGCACGCCGTCCTCGTCCTGGGTGAAGGAGAGCAGCCGGGTGTGGAACCGGATGTCCGCGGGCTCGCGGTCCCGGGCGTGTCGCAGCAGGACGGCCTCCAGGGCGTCCTGCGAGCAGATCAGTCCCGGGGAGGGGGTGCGCTCGGCGCCCGGCCGGGGGTCGGCCGCGACGCCGGTGCGGACGAAGTCCGGGTCGACGAGGTCGCGGCCCCGGTAGAAGTGGACGTGCGAGGGCGGCAGTCCGGCCCGCCGGAGATCCGCTTCGAGCCCCAGCCGCCGGAGGATCTCGGCGGAGCGGGCCGAGACGCCGCGGGCCTTGGGGTGGCGGGATGTCCCGGGGTGGGCCTCGACCAGCAGGTGGCGCACGCCGTACCCGGAGAGCAGCAGCGAGAGCGTCAGGCCGACCGGGCCTCCTCCCACCACCAGGACGGACGTCCTCCTCGGCCATGACCGCATGCTGCCCCCTCGGGTCGTAACGCTCAACTCTGATTTCGACGTTACCATGGGGTGTCGACATCATCGGAAGGGACGGACGCATGACCGACGACCTCCAGGGCGGAAATCCGCGCGGGCTGCTCTTCGTCGCCGAACTCGCCAACACCGTGCGGCAGGACCCCGAGGCGGGGGCCGCCGAACTCCAGGCACTCCTGGAACGCCACCAAGGGCCGCCGTTCCGGCTGACCGACGCCGACGCCCGCGAACTCCGGGAGGCCGCCGCCCCGCTCGTCCGCCTGCTGGGCACCGGTGACCCGGACGACGCCGCCGAGCAGATCAACGCGCTGCTCGACCGCCACCCCGCCCGGCCCAGGCTGGTGCGACTGCCCGGCCGGCCCTGGTCGCTGCACACCGAGGCGCCCCCGGCCGCCGGCCTCACCCACTGGCTGCTGTCGACGGCCGCACTCGCCCTCGGTCTCTGGCTGAGCGAACGCGGGCGGTGCGCCTGGGGGCGGTGCGCGGCGCCCGGCTGCGAGCGGTTCTTCGTGGACACCGGCCGCCGCACGCCGCAGCGCTACTGCACCCCGCGCTGCGCCACCCGGGTCAGGGTCGCCGCGCACCGGGCACAGGCGCACCGGGCCGCCGAGGGGTGACTGGCCTCCGACGGTGACTGGCCTTCGAGGGTGACGGTCCTCCGAGGGGTGACGGGCCCGCCTCAGACCAGCCCGGCGGCCTCGGCGAGCAGGCGGTAGGAGGTCAGCAGCTCCGCCCGGTCGTAGGTGCTGGTGGTCAGCAGGAACTCGTCGGCGCCGGTGCGCTCCATGAGTGCCGCGAGGTCCGCGGCGGCCCGTTCGGGGGTGCCCGCGAGGTGGCCGTCGAGGGACTGTTCGAACGCGGTGCGCTCACGCGGGGTCATCGGCCGGGCCAGGACCTCGTCGACGGGTTCGAGCGGGGAGAACTCCCCGTGGGTGCGGCTGTGGGCGGTCGACCAGGCCTCCGGCACGAGCAGCGCGCGGGCCCGCTCCTCGGTCGGCGCGACGGCGACCGTCCCGGAGACGACCACATAGGGCCGCTCGGCCCGGGCGGAGGGGCGGAAGCGCGCCCGGTAGCGGTCGATCGCCGCCTGCATCGCCTCCTCGCCGCGCGCCGCCGCGATCACCAGCGGGAGGCCCGCCCCTGCGGCGACGTCCGCGCCCGCGCCGGTGGCCAGCACGAACGCGGGGACGTCCAGGCCCTCGGCGGGGCGGGCGTGCACGCCCCCGGGGCCGCGTGCGGCGGGGTCGAACCAGGAGAGCAGTTCGGCGAGCTGCTCGGGGAAGCGGTCCGCGGCGTCCTTCTCCCGCCCCAGGGCCCGGCGCACGCCGTCCGTGAAGCCCACCGAACGGCCCAGGCCCATGTCGATCCGGCCCGGGAACAGCGCCGCGAGGACGCCGAACTGCTCGGCGACGACCAGGGGCTGGTGGTTGGGGAGCATCACCCCGCCGGTGCCCACCCGGATCCGGGAGGTCGCGGCGGCCACGGCGGCGGCCAGCACCGTCGGCGCCGAGCCGGCCACCCCCGGCACGCCGTGGTGCTCGGAGACCCAGAACCGGTGGTAGCCGAGCCGTTCGGCCTCCACCGCGAACGCGACGGTGTCCCGCAGCGCCTGGGCGGGCTCCTCCCCCCGACGGGTGCGGGAGCGGTCCAGTACGGAGAGGCGGAGGGCGGGCGCGGTGGTCACGTCGGTGCCAACCGCCGACCGCGGCGCGGTCATTCCCGCCGGTGCCGGGCGGAAATCCGATTGCGGGCGCGAGCCCGCCGCTGATAGCAATGTGACATGCTATCCACCTCCCGCATCGTGCTCCGGGCCCGCCACGACAGTGACGTCCCGGTGCTCCACACCGAGCTCTACGACGACGTCGCCACCCGCACCAGGGCCGACACCCGTCCGTGGAGCCCCCTTGCACCCGACTCCCCGCAGTCCCCGTTCACCGTGGGAGCGGGCGACGACAAGGCCGCCTTCTTCTCGGTGGTGGAACGGTCCTCCGGCGAGCTGGCCGGGGAGGCGCTGCTGTGGGGCATCGACGCCCACCAGCGGCACGCCCACCTCGGACTGGCACTGCGACCGGGGTTCCGCGGGCGCGGTCTGGGCGGCGACATCGTGCGGCTGCTCTGCCGCTACGGGTTCACGGTGCGCGGGCTGCACCGGCTCCAGGTCGACACGCTCGCCGACAACCTGCCGATGCTCAAGGCCGCCACGGGGGCGGGGTTCGTGGTCGAGGGCACGCTGCGCCGGGCCGCCTGGGTGTGCGGGGCGTTCGAGGACGAGGTGGTACTCGGGCTGCTGGCCTCGGAGTGGACCGACGAGCCGGAGCCGGCGGACGCCGCCACGGGGGCCTGAACCGGTTCGCCGCCCGACCCGTCAATCGAGGCCGAGACCGAACCAGTGCTCGGCGAGGGCCTCCAGGCTGTCCGTTCCCTGGGGCGGCGGCACCTCCCGCAGGTACCAGGGCAGGTTGCTGTAGACGTGCAGCAGCGTGTACGCCATGGCCGCGCGGGGGTCGACGGCGCGGCCGTACCCGGCCGCGAACCGTGCCATCAGGCCGGGTTCGGCCCTGGTGACGAAGACGCCGACGCCGACGAAGTCGTAGTCCGGGTCGCCGATCACCGCGGGCTCGAAGTCGAACAGCCCGGACAGCCGTCCGCCGGCCCGGTCGAGCAGCAGGTGGCGGCGCATGAACTCGGTGTGCAGCAGCACGCCTCCCGGCTCGCGCGGCAGCACGGCGGCGTCCAGGAAGCCGGGTATCCGCTCCAGCCAGGCCTCCGGCAGGCCGCGCTCGCGCTGGCGTCCGACGGCTGCGGCGCGCCGGCGGTCGGTGAAGGCGCCCCAGTCGCCGGGGCCGAGCACGTCGGCGAGCGGCCCCGGATCGAGCGCGTGCAGCGCCGCCAGGGCCTGCCCGGCCTCGGTGGCGATCCGCTCCCGGTCACCGGCCGTCAGCCCGGCCCAGGCCGGGACGAGTTCCACCCCGCGCAGCCGGGACATCAGCACGTACCGCCAGCCGTTCTCGTACTCGCCGGCGTCGTACAGCGCGGGTGTCGGCACCGGCAGCCGCCCGTCGAGGTGGGCGAGCACCCGGGCCTCGGTGACGCCGTCCTCGGCGGAGGCCTTGGGATAGAGCTTGAGCACGTGCGTGTCGCCGACCGCGTACACCGGCTGCGAGCCCTCTGCGAAGCGCTCCAGCGGGCGCCCGCCCAGCCCCAGCCGGGCGCAGAGGTCCGCCGCCCCGGGGCGCATGACCGCCTCGTCGGACAGGACGGTGTCCCACTGTTCGTCGGTCTCGACCATAGGCAGCATGCCGGGAAGGCTAGGAGCCCTGCGGCGGGGCCGCAAACGGGTTTCCGGCGTCAGCGCGGCCGGTGGCGGGCGCGGTAGGTGCGCGGGGTGGTGCCGGTGAGGCGGGCGAAGTGCGGGCGGAGGGCGGCGGGGGACGCGAAGCCGGTGCGGGCGGCGATCGCCTCGACCGGCTCGTCGGTCCGCTCCAGCAGCTCCCGGGCACGCTTGAGGCGCAGGCGGAGCAGGTAGCGCGGCGCACTGAGACCGGTGCGGGCCAGGAAGCGCCGGTTGAGGCTGCTGACGCTGACACCCGCGTGGGCGGCGATGTCGGCGGGGGCGAGCGGCAGGTGGAGGCTGCGCTCCAGCCACTCCAGGGTCGCGTCGAGGCCGCTGCTGTCGGCGAGGGTGCGGTCGATGACCTCGGCCACCCGTTCGGCGTGCACCACCAGCGGGCTGAGCAGTTCCCGGCAGGTCCGGTCGGCGATCCGCTCGCCGTGGTCCTCGGCCAGCAGGCGCAGGCAGACGTCCATTCCGCCGAACACCCCGCCGGAGGTGCGGAAGGGGCCGTCGGCGACCAGCGTGCCGCCGGGATCGACCTCGACGCGGGGGTACCGGCGGGCGAGTTCCCCGGTGTGGCGCCAGGCGGTGGTCGCCCGTCGGCCGTCCAGCAGACCGGTCGCGGCGAGGGTGAGCACGCCCGCGCCGCAGGCCCCGATCCGGGCGCCGCGGGCGGCGGCCGCGCGGAGCGTGTCGAGCAGCGCGGGCGCCGGGCGGACGCCCGGGTCGCGGTGGGCGGGCAGCAGGAGGACGTCGGCCCCGGCCGCGTCGGCGAGGCCGTACGGGAGCACGGCGTCCGCGGGGACGGTCGCGTCGAGGCGGACGGTGCCGGGGCCGCCGGCGGCACAGAGCCGGACGTCGTAGGCGACGCCGGGGTGTTCGCGGGCAGCGGAGCCGAAGACGAGTCCGGGGGTGGTGAGGTGGTGGCCGGGCAGGCCGTCGAGGGCGAGGACGGCGATCACGGGCATGGTGGCAGCGTAGTCCGAGGGTGGGAGCGGGCAGGAACGAGGGCCCGGCGCACCGCCGGCGCGGTGCGCCGGTGCGCGGTGCGCCAGGCCGGCGCGCGGTCAGTCGCCGTACGCCCGCAGCGTGGCCCGGATCCAGTCCGCGTAGGCGGGCACGTTGGTGTAGAGCCCGGGACCGGTCGAGCAGGTCGGGTCGGTGTCGCCGTCCCCGGAGGTGGTCCCGACCAGCTCCCAGCGGCCGCCCCGGCCGTGCTGGATCTGCGGGCCGCCGGAGTCGCCGATGCAGGCCATCGCGCCGGGAACCGGGCTGACCGTGCAGAGCCGGGACAGGCCGGCCCGCCCCGGCGCGCACTCGTTGACGTCGCCGATGCGGGTGTCGAGCTGCCGCAGGCGCTTCGCGAAGGCGGCCTTGGTGATGTCGGTGGTGTCGGCGGTGGTGCCGAAGCCCAGCAGCCTGGTCGGGGTGCCCGGGGCGCCCGCCCGGTCGGCGATCGGGATCGGCTTCTGCGGCGCGGCGCGGTCGAGGCGGACGAGCGCGAGGTCGTCCTGGTTCGCCCCGGCCGCCGCGCCCAGCGTGTAGCCGGGGTGGGTGACGGTCCGCTCGATGCCGCGCACGGTGCCGCCGCTGGTGCGCTTGTCGGAGGCGATGCGCACGATGCCGTCGGGGCGCACCAGCGAGGTGTCCATGCAGTGCGCGGCGGTGAGCACCCAGCGGGGGTGGATCAGGGCCGCGCCGCACACGCCGTCGTCGAGTCCGGCGTCGGGGACGGTCATCGGGATCGAGGCCATGAAGGGGTACCGCTCGGTGGCCGTGCGGCCGTTGACGATCGCCCCGGCGGGTCCGGTCAGGGTCGCGACACAGGCCGCGGCGGCGAGGGCGACGGTGGTGGCGCGCGCCGCGCGGCGGGACCGGGAGGCGTTTCGGGACACGGGTGCTCCATTCGTTGACGGGCGTGCGCGGGCACCCCCGGGATGGTGGAACCGGCGCCGGAGGGCCGTTGACCTGCGGCGTCGGTACGTCCCATCCTTCGCCGCCGCTCCCGGGACCGACAGCGGCGGCGATGTCGTCATGGGCTAAATTCTGGACATGCCTGTGATCGCCGCCCTGCTGCTCGACGGGGTGCCCGGGCATCACGTCACCACGCCGGCCCTCTGCTTCGGCACCGCCGACCGCTGCCATCCGTGGGTCTCGTACGAGGTGCGGCTCTGCGCCGCGCCGGGGTTCCGGTCGACCGGCGGGCCGTCGTCCTTCGGCCTGGCGACGCCGTGGGGCCTGGACGGCCTGGAGGGGCTGTCGGAGGCCGACACGGTCCTGGTACCGGGCCACCCGGAGCAACCCGGCGGCCCGCCGCCCGAGGTGGCCGGGACGCTGCGGGCGGCGGCCGACCGGGGGTGCCGGATCGGGGCGTTCGGTGCGGGGACGTTCACGCTGGCCGCCGCCGGGCTGCTGGACGGCCGCCGGGCCACGACCGTGCCCGGGCTGACCGCCGAACTGGCGCGGCGCCATCCCCGGATCGAGGTGGACCCGCACGGGGAGGTGGTGGCGGACGGACCGTTCCACACCGCCGCCGGGGTGCTGGGCGGGGTGGACCTCTGCCTGCGGCTGATCACCCTGGACCACGGGGAGGCGGTGGGCGTCGAGACCGAGCGGCAACTGTTCCTGGACCTGCCCGCCGACCACGGGGAGGGGCCCGACGCACCGGTGTCCGGCGCAGCGGTCTCCGGCGACACCCTCGGCCCCACCCTCGACTGGCTGGAGACCCGGCTCGACCAGCCGCTGACCCTGGACGAGATCGCCGCCCACGCGGGGCTGACCGTCCGGGGGCTGAGCCGCCGGTTCCGGGCGGAGACCGGTCTGCCGCCGCTGCAGTACCTGCTGCGCGTCCGGATCCAGTGGGCGCAACGCCTGCTGGAGCGCGGGGACGAACCAGTGGCACGGATCGCCGCCCGCACGGGTCTGGGCACACCGGCCAATCTCCGCCACCAGTTCCAGCGGTACACGGGCACGACGCCGAGCGTGTACCGGGCGGCGTTCCGGTCGATGGTGGACTCGCTGGCCCGGCCGGAGGACGGACCGCCGAAGGGGGACCGCCGCTGACCCGCACACCGGACGGCCCGGCCCGGGCATCGGGGTCGGGCCGTCGGGGCGGACGGGCGGGCCACCCGGCGCACCGGTGGCCCGCACCGCGGAGCGGAGGGGAGGGTGAACCGGGGTCAGCCGCGCGGCAGGACGAGGGACTGGACTCCGGGGAGCCTGCGCCAGTCGCTGGAGACGACGGTCGCGTGGGCGCGGGCGAGCTGTTCGGCGCGGGTGCGGGCCTGGTCGGCGGTGGGGTCGGTGTTGCTGATGGCGGGGGCGACGTTGTGGGCGTCGGTCATCGTCAGCAGGTAGTGGTTGGTGTCGTACCAGCTGGTGTCGACGCCGTTCACATAGGTGGCGGCGTCACCGTCGAAGACCACGAACCAGGGGCGGATCGAGGTCTCGCCGTACCGGGTGCGCGGATCGCCGGTCGCCGCGCCGAGCGCGGTGGGGAACATCCGGGCCTCGCCGATCCGGCCGGCCGCGGCCAGGTCGCGCAGGTGGCGGCCGTACTCGACGTCGGTGTGCAGGGTGTCGAACGGGTTGTCCAGCTCGACGGTGCCGGGGATGACGTAGACCAGGGCGCGGCCGGCCAGCGCCGACCTGGTCGGCCAGTTGCCGGCGCGGACGGCGTCGTCGAGGGTCGGGTGGGAACCGCCGCCCGGCTTGGCGAGCAGGTCGGCCGGGCGCAGCGCGGCGGAGCCCAGGTGGGCGGCGATCAGGGCGTCGAGCTGGGCGGGGCCCATGCCGAGGTTCCCGGAGAAGCCCGGCTTGAGCTCCAGCTTGATCACCAGCGGGCCCGCGCCGGGGTGGGCGCCGAGCCAGATCCGCACGTCGTCCAGGCAGGCGTCCAGGTTCCTGTTGGCGCTGCCGGAGTAGAGCTGGGCGGGCGTGGTGGCGCTGACGCAGTTGTTGGTGTTGCCGAGCGGGTTGGAGTGGCTGACCTTCCACTCCTTGGTGATGACGTTCGGCCAGGCGTCCAGCTCGATCATGCCGGTGCCGGTGTCCAGGCCCTGGGCGAGGTAGCCGAAGGCGGCCGGGTCGTAGGTGTTGTGCAGGCCGACGGTGGTCGCGGAGGCGAACGGGAGCTCGCCCGGGGTGTCGCCGGCGGCCTGCGCGGTGCTGCCGACGGGCAGGACGGCGCCGGCTGCGGCGAGCAGCAGGCCGGCGGCGAGGGTGCCGATGAGGGTACGGCGGACGGTCACGGTGTCAATCCCCTTGTGAGTGCGCCTGCTGGCCGGCGCGTCTTCGGCGGTGGCTTCCGCCGGTGCAGAGCATGACCGGGCCGGCCGTCGGCACGGTGAAGAGGACATAACAACTCCGTGACCGTCGGCTTCCGGTCCGTCACCGGCAGGAACCGCCGGTCCGGCCGGGGGGCGGGCGCGGCCGTGCCGGCGTCAGAACACGGACCAGCCGGTGGCCGTCGTCAGGGCGTCCAGGGCGGCGACGCCGAGCACCGAGTTGCCGGCGGCGTCCAGGCCCGGGCTCCAGGTGCAGACCGCGCCCCGGCCGGGCAGGACCGCGAGCACGCCGCCGCCGACGCCGCTCTTGCCGGGCAGGCCCACCCGGTAGGCGAACTCGCCCGCCGCGTCGTAGGTGCCGCAGGTCAGCAGCACGGCGTTGATCCGCTTGGCCTCGCTGCGCGACAGCAGGCGCGAGCCGTCGGCCCGCAGGCCGTGGCGGGCGAGGAAGAGGCCGGCCAGCGCGAGGTCCCGGCAGTCGGCCTCGATCGCGCAGTGCGCGTAGTAGTGCGCGAGCACGTCCTCGACCGGGTTGCGGAGGTTGCCGTAGCTCGCCATGAAGTGCGCCATCGCCGCGTTGCGGTGGCCGTGCTCGGCCTCGGAGGCGGCCACCGCGCGGTTCACGTCGACGGCCGGGTCGCCGGACTCCGCGCGCAGGAGGTCCAGCACGGCGCCGACCGCGTCGCCGGTGAGCTCCAGCAGGCGGTCGGTCACCACGAGGGCGCCGGCGTTGATGAAGGGGTTGCGCGGGATGCCGTGCTCGGACTCCAGTTGGACCAGCGAGTTGAACGGGTTTCCGGAGGGCTCGCGGCCGACGCCGGTCCACAGGCCGTCACCGCCCTCGGCGAGCGCCAGGGCGAGGGTGAACAGCTTCGAGACCGACTGGACGGAGAACGGCTGCCGCCAGTCCCCCGCGCCGAAGACCCGGCCGTCCACGGTGGCGATCGCCATCCCGAACGCCGACGGGTCCGCCTCGGCGAGTGCCGGGATGTAGTCGGCGACCCGGCCGCGCAGCGGCGAGCGCACGGCCGCCGCCATGGCGTCGAGCACCAGCGCCTGGTGGTCCACCGCGTCGGGGGCGTTCGGGCTGTTGAGGTCGTGCGTGCCGGTCGTGCCGGTCGTGCGGTTCGTGCCGGTCGTGTCGTTCGAGTGGTCCACCGCGCCATTGTCGTCGCCGCCGGCCCGCGGGCCGCGGCCGGGGCCGACGGACGGGGTGTCGGCCCGGAGAGGCGGGCCGGAGAGGCGGGCCGGACGGTCCCGGAGGAACGGTCGAGCCCCTTCCGCTCCGTTCCTCGGCCCGCGGCGCTTTGACGGATCGTTACCCCGACGTTGCACCCGGGCGCCCGGTCGCGGTGGCGACGCCGCTACCCTGTGCTCCGCAGCGGAACGGCCGCCCGGCCGCCCCGCTCTCGCTGGGGGCGATTGTGGTCGAACGTCTGGTGCTGGACCTCCACGCCGACGGCCGGATGTCCGTGACGGAGTGGCCGCCGGGTGCAGAGGCCCCGGCTTCCGCCGTCGACGCCGGATGGCTGCGCAGACCCCTGGACGACTCGGCCCTGGAGAACCTGCGCTGGTACCTGGAGGACTACCTCCGGACCCCGTTCGGCGCCTACGGCGAACGCGGCCCGCACCTCGCCCGCCGGCTGCCGGACTGGGGCGCGCGGATGTTCTCCGCACTGTTCGGCGACGGCCCCGCCCGCGACGCCTACCTGCGGGCGCGGGCCCGTGGCGGCACCCTGGAACTCGTACTGCGCTCGGACTCCGCGCCGCTGCTCGCGCTGCCCTGGGAACTGACGACCGATCCTGGGCGCCTCGCGCCACCGGTGCTCGACGACGTCCTGCTGATCCGCTGCCCGTCGGACGCCGACCCCTTCGCCGCGGCCACCGAAGCGCCCGGCTCGCGGCTGCGGGTGCTGCTGGTGCCCACCGCCGCGGACGCCGCTGCGCGGACGGTCGCCGTCCCGCTGGTCCGGCGGCTCGGACCGGGACGCGACGCGGTCGAGCTGGAGGTGCTGCGCCCGCCGACGCTCGCCGGCCTCGGCGAGCGGCTCCGCGAGGCCCGGGAGGAGGGCCGGCCGTTCCAGATCGTGCACTTCGACGGCCCCGGCGTCCTCCCCGAGCGGTCCGCGCTGGGGCACGAGCTCCACGGCGGGCTGCTGTTCGAACGGCCGGACGGGGGCGCCGAGCCGGTGCCGGTCCGGCGCGTCGCCCGGCTGCTGGCGGCGGCCGAGGTCTCGGTGGTGGTCCTGAGCACCGGCCGCTCGGCGGACCGGGCCGGAGAGCCCGAGGCCGCGGCGGCCCTCCGGCTGCTCCAGGAGGGCGCCGCCGCCGTGCTCGCCCTGCCGTACGGCCTGTCCGGAACGGCCGCCGCCGAGTTCCTGAGCACCGTCTACGAGCGGCTGCGCTCCGGTGACCGGGTCGCCTCGGCCGTGGCGGCCGGCCGGCGGCGCCTCGCCGAGCAGGACCTTCGCACCTCCCCCAAGGGCCCGCTGCCGCTGGCCGACTGGACGGTCCCGGCCCTCTACCGCCGGAGCGAGCCGGCGTTCCCCGGGCTGCGGACCCGACGGGACGCCCGGCCGCCCGTCCGCTCCGACGACCGCCCGGAGCCGGTCGCGGATGCCCGGGACGGGCTGGAGGGGCCGGAGGGGCTGGAGGGGCTCGGCGCCGTCGGGGAGTTCATCGGGCGGGACGGGCTGCTGCTCGACCTGGACGCGGGAGCCCGGCTCCACCGCGTGGTGGTCCTGCACGGGCCCGCCGGGGTCGGCAAGACCGAGCTGGCCAAGGCCTTCGGCCGCTGGTGCCGGGACACCGGGGCGGTGGACGGACCGGAGTCGGTGGTCCTGCACTCCTTCGAGCCGGGCGTGGCCTCGCTCGGCCTGGCCGGGGTGGTCGACCGGATCGGTCACCGGCTCCTCGACGCCGAGGACTTCGACCCGCTCGCGCCGGCCGACCGCCGGGAGGCCGTCGAGGGCGCGCTCGCCGCCGGGGACGTGCTGCTGATCTGGGACGGCGTCGAGTCCCTGCACGCCGGGCACGACCCCGCCGGCGCCGCCCCCGCCCCGACCGAGGAGGACCGCGCCGAGCTCTGCGCCTTCCTCGAACGCGTGGCCGGGCGCGGGCGGAGCGCGGTGGTCCTCACCAGCCGGACGCCGGAGACCTGGCTGGGCCCCGGCCCGCTGCGGATCGAGGTGCCGCACCTGGCCCCGGACGAGGCCGTCGCGTACGCCGACCACCTGCTCGCCCCCGACCCCGACACCGTCCGCAAGCGCGGGCTGCGGGTGTTCGGGCAACTGCTGGAGTGGCTGGACGGGCACCCGCTGACCATGCGGCTCGTGCTGTCCTCGTTCGACGCCCACGAACCGTGGCACATCCTGGACACCCTCCTGCGGGCGGAGGCCGAGGCCCAGCCGGAAGCGGAGCCGGAGGCAGCGACGGCCACGGCGCTCACGGCCTTCGCGGTGGCCACCGGCTACGCGCTGGCCCGGCTCCCCGCCGCCGAGCGGCGGGCGCTGGCGGCCGTCACGCTCTTCCACGGAACCGTCGACGCAACCGTGCTCGCCCTCCTCTCCCGCCAGCCGCTCGCGCCCGAGCGCTTCCGGGAGCGCGGCACCGAGGACTGGCAGCGGCTGCTGGAACGCGCGGCCGGCCTCGGCCTGCTCACCGCCGCGCACGGCACCGCCTACCGGGTCCACCCGGCGATCGCGGCCGTCCTCACCGCCAGGTGGCGCGCGGAGGAGCCCGGGTACGCCGGGCAGCACGCGGCCGCCGGGCAGGCGCTGCTCGCCGCCCAGGTCAACTTCTGCCTGCTGCTCACCCGTGAACTTCTCGGTGGTAGCGCCGAGTTCGCTCTGACCGCGCTGGACCTCCAACGGCGGACGATCGGCGCCCTGCTCGGCCTGGCCGTCCAGGACGGCGGGTGGGCGCAGGCACGGGCGCTCGTCCGGCCGCTCCACGCCTACTGGAGCGCCCACGGGCTGGAGACCGAGGCGCGCGGCTGGACCGACCTGGTGCGCACCGCCGTGGAGGCGCCCGACGGCGCCCCGCCGGCGGCCGACACCCCGGCCGGCGCGCTCTGGCTGTCCGTGGTCGGCGCCGAGGCCCGGCGCCTGGGGCGGGCGGGCCGCACGGAGGAGGCCGAACGGGCCCTGCGGGAGATCCACCACGCCGTCGACCGGCAGCAGCCGGACGCCGACCAGCTCGACGACCTCGCGGACGGCTACCAGCAGCTCGGCCGGATCGTGGTCGACCGGGGCGAGTTCGCCGAGGCCGAGCAGTGGTACCTGCGCGCGCTCGCCCTCCTGGAGCGGCTCGGCGACGCCCACGGCACCGCGATCGGCCACCACCAGCTGGCGGTGATCGCCCACCGCCTCGACCGTCCGGCCGACGCCGAGCGGCGCACCCGCGAGGCACTCGACGCCTTCGAGCGCCTGGGCGAGACCCAGCGGGCGGCGGTCTGCCGGCACCAGCTCGGCGTCCTGGCCCAGGAACAGGGCGGCTTCGAGGAGGCCTACCTCTGGTTCGGGCGCGCCCTGGCCTCCGCCGACCGGTCCGCCGACCGCCCCTTCGCTACGGACCTCCACCACCGGCTCGCCGCCGTCGCCGCCGAACTCGGACGCCTCGCCGCGGCCGAGAAGTGGTCCGAGGAGGCGCTGGCCCTCGCCGAGGAGTCCGGCAGCCTGCCCGACACCGCCCGCGGCTGCCACCAGCTCGGCGTCCTGGCGGCGGCGCAGGAGCGGCTCGACGAGGCCGAGTCCTGGCACCGCAAGGCGCTGGTGATCCGCCAGGACCTCGGCGACCGGCCCGGAACCGCCGCCAGCCAGCACCAGCTGGGCGTGGTCGCCGCCCGCCGCGGCGACCTCGCCGGGGCGGAGACCTGGTACTCGCGGGCGCTGGCGGTCCGGGAGGAGCTGGGCGACCAGGCGGGCGTCTCGGTCGGCTACCACCAGCTCGGCCTGACCGCCCAGACCGGCGGCCGGGCGGCGGACGCCGAGGCCAGGTACCGCAAGGCGCTGGACGTCTCGCACCGGATCGGCGACACCCCGGGCCTGGCGCGGACATTCGGCCAGTTCGGGCTGTTCGCGGCGGAGCAGGGGCGCCCGCGCGAGGCGATGGAGTGGCTGGTCCGCAGCATCACCTGCTTCGAGGAGTTCCCGCACCCCGTGACCTGGCCGAGCGTGGTCAACCTCGGGCTCCTGGCCCGCGACCTCGGTCCCAGGGCCGTGGAACGGGCCTGGCGCTCGGTCACCGGCCGCCGCCTGCCCGAGGCCGTCCGCGACCACGTCGGCGGCTGACCGGCCACACCCGCCGATCTCACCCTCCGAACGACCCGTCCGGAACCGTCGGGCCCGCAGGCGTCGCCGGTCCGTCCGCCGGGCCACCGCCGTCTGCCGTGTGGCGGCAGCACGACGAACCGCGCCCGGGCGCACCGGGCCGTCCCGGCCTCCGCAGCAGGCTCGCGGACGTGCGGACGTGCGGGTCCGCCCCCGGCCGCCGGGCGTCGCCGGCGGGCACGGTGGCGCGGCGGTGCGCAGGTCGGAGGCATGCCGGGTACCGGCGTCGGCACACCCGCGACCCCGGTTACGGGGCGGGGCTGTCGCCGAGGAGAATGCTGCGGATCCGGCCGACGGTCCGCGCGTCGCGGGCCGTGGTGAACGGCAGGTCGTTGCCGCCGGCGAGGCGGAAGGGCGTGCCGGTGAGGGTGGCGTGGGCCCCGCCCGCCTCGGTGACCAGGAGCAGACCGGCCGCGTGGTCCCAGGCGTTCTCCCAGGCGAACACGGTCGCGTCGAGGGTGCCGCGGGCGATCGCCAGGTACTCCAGCCCCGCCGATCCCGCGCAGGGGCGGGTGCGCAGGGTCTCGGTGCGCAGGCGCAGCAGTGCGCGCCTGACCGCGGGTGTGGTGCGGTACGGGTAGGAGGCGGCGATCTCCAGCGGCGCGTCCTCGGCCTGCGAACCGCCGGTCGGCGAACCGTCGACCGGCGAGCCCTCGGCCGGCGGGCCCTCGGCCGGCGGGCCCGCGTGGAGCGGGACGCCGTTCAGGCGGGCGCCGCCGCCCCGCAGGGCCGTCGCCATCTCGTCGCGGGCCGGGGCGTACGTCCAGGAGGCCAGCAGTTCGCCGTGGTGGGCGAGGGCGACCAGCGTGCAGAACCCCTCGTCGCCGCGGACGAAGGTGCGGGTGCCGTCGATCGGGTCGACGATCCAGACCGGGCGGTCGCCGGCCAGCTCCGCGTAGAGGCCCGGGTCGGCGGCGACCCCCTCCTCCCCCACCACGACCGAGCCGGGGAGCAGCCCGGTCAGAGCGGCCGCCAGATGCGCCTCGGCGCCGCGGTCGGCGACGGTCACCAGGTCGTGGGGGCCGGTCTTCTCGGCCACCTGGTCGGCGGTCAGCGCGCGGAAGCGCGGCATGATCTCGTCGGCCGCCGCCCGCCGGACCGCCTCCTCCACCGGGCCCAGGCAGTCCGCGGCGAATCGTTCCTCGATCATCTGTCCATCACATCACAGCTTCGGTTCCCCGGTCCCCGACCGAACAGACGGACGGCCCGGGGGGCTTGGCACGCCCGCCCCCGACCGCGGAGGCGGGGCAGGCGGGCCAGGACCGGGGGTCAGCGCGGATTGCGGGACAGGGCCCGGCGCAGGGCGAGGTGGGTGAGCCAGTCCATGCCGAAGGCGAACGGCGCGGCGGTGCTGTCGGCGGAGCCGGGTGCCAGTGAGCAGATCGCCATGACGGCGAGCGGCACCCAGATGCGCGTCAGCACCCGGCGGACGGCGGACGTGCCCCGGGTGCGGGCGGCGAGCCACGGCACGAGCAGGCCGAGGACCGCGAGCGGGACGGTGAGGCCCCGGTGCTTCAGCGCTTCGAGTACGGTCCAGGCGAGCAGACCGGCCCCGAGCACGCCCCAGGCGGCCCGTGCGGCGAGGCGGTTCGGTGCGGCGGTGCGGTCGGCGGTCCTGCGTGTCATGGCGGCGCTCCCCCCGTGCGTCGCGCGCCCCACCCGTCCCGGAGAGGCACCGCCAGCAGTATGCGCCGCATCCGGCTCCTCCGGCACGTCCCCGGCCGACACGCCGGGGGTCAGCGGCCGGTGGCCGCCGGTGCCGTGCAGTGGTCGCGGGCTTCGGCCAGGGCGGCGGCCAGAGCCTCGGGGCGGCGGGTGGAGAGGTAGACGTAGGGGCAGAGCAGCGAGGGTTCGGCGACCTCGACGCGGACCGCGCGCGGGAGGTAGCCGCGGATGAGCAGGCGGGCCCGGGGGCCGGCCAGCCGGGTGCGCCAGGCGAAGGCGGCGGCCTGGTCGAGGACTTCGACCGCGCCCGTGTGCTCGCCGCGCAGCACGACCGGTCCGGCCACCAGGACGCCGTCGCAGACCCGGATGCGGACCGCGCCGTAGCCGTTGAGCGCCGGGACCGTCACCGCCAGCAGCAGGGCGCCGCCGGCCAGCGCGGGCAGCGCGCCGAGCGGGAGCAGCGCGGCCGTGAGCGCGCCGGCGGCCGTCAGGGCGGACAGCCACCAGCGCAGCGGGACGGAGAGTCGTTCGTCGTAGATCACCACATCCGGGATGCTGCCACGCCGTGCGCCGGTCCCCGCACCCGGGCCGCCCGGGCGTGGCTCAGGCCGCGTCGCACCAGGAGAAGGCGGCGATCCGCCAGCCCTCGGGGGTGCGGACGAACTGGAAGGTCTTCGTCCCGTCGACCGCGAACCTCCGGCCGTCGAGGGTCCCGCGCTTGCGGTACTCGCCGATGCGCGTGGCGACATCGCCCGCGATCTCGGTCCGTTCGGAGGTCTCCCACTCGGAGAAGCCGATCAGCCGTCCGTCGCTCAGCAACCGTTCGCGCGGCTCGATGAACCCCTCGACGGTGTAGACCGTGAAGGTGGGGGCGGTGCAGACGATCACGCCCTGCGGGAGCATCAGCCGCCGGATCCGGGCCACGTCGGCGGCCTGGCCGCTGCGGTTGTCGAACGCGCCGAAGAACTCCGCGGTCAGCTGGTCGATCTCGGTCTTGGACATGGGCCCGACCGTAGCACCGGGGATTTCCCCGGTCAGCTGTTCGAGGAAATGTCACATAGTCAAGCGGCCCGTCACCCACCAGCGTTCCGAATGTGACGATGTCGCGCCCCTATGGTGAACACCGGGGGCTGGCTAGCATGAACATGCCGTCGAACAGGAATCCACCGACCCTCAACGGGAGGAGCCCATCATGAGCGCACAGGTTCTGGAGATCCGCGACGCCGGCCTGCTGGACATCGACGAGGAGACCATCGCCTTCGAGGACGAGTTCGACGCGGACCTCGCCCCGGTGGCCTGTCTCGACGACCCGTGGGTGACCTACGTCCCCACCCGCTTCGAGTGCGGGCTCAACTCCTGACCCCCACCGAGTGATCCGAGCAGGGAGGTGACCGCCGGGCGGGTGACCGCGCGGCGGTCACGACCGCGGAAGGATGGCACAGCGATGGCACCGGCGGCATCGCGGGGCCGGGAACCCGGCCCCGGAACGGCCGAGGACCTGCGGTCCCGGATCTCCGCCCACCTGGCCGCGCCGGCCGCCGGCCGCCGCCGGCTGCACTCCGGCGACGGCTGGCTCTACCTCCACGACCCGGCGATGCCGGCCCTCGCCCACGGCTGGAAGCTCCACCTCTCCGCCCGCCCCGAGCACCTCGCGGAGCTGGTCGACCTGGTGCTCCCCGTACTGCTCCGGCACACCTGCGACGCCAAGTTCGCCGCCGACGCCGCCGTGCTCGGGCGGCTCAACTCCGGGCTGCGCGGCGCCGCGGCCGTCGGCAAGGCGGCCACCGTCTACCCGGCGCCGGGCGGGATCGAGACGCTGGCCGCCGAGTTGGCCGAGGTGCTGGCGGGCCTCCCCGGCCCCCGGGTGGTCAGCGACCGGCGGCTACGGCCGGACTCCCCCGTCTACTACCGCTACGGGCCCTTCCGCGCCGACGGCGACGACCCGGACCTCGTCATGACGGGCCCCGCCGGGGAGCCGTTCCCCGGCCTCGCCGCCGACGCCTACCGCCAACCCCCCTGGGCGGCCGACCCGTTCGCCGACCGCGCACCGCGCCGGGAGGCGAGCACCCGGGTCGGCGACGGCCGCTACCGGATCACCGCCGGGATCACCCGCTCGCCGAACGGCCACGTCTACCGCGCCGTCGAAGTCGCCACCGGGCGGGCGGTGGTGGTCAAGCAGGCCCGCGCCCACGTCGCCGAGGACCCGTCCGGCACCGACGCGCGCGGCCGGCTCCGGCACGAGCGGCGGGTGCTCGCCGCGCTCGACGGGGTGCCCGGGGTTCCGCGGCTGGTCGACTACTTCCGGCACGGCGAGGACGAGTACCTGGTCGGCACCGCCCTCGGCCCGCGCGATCTGCGCCGCGACGTCCTCACGGCGGGCCCGTACCCGACCTCCGGCCGGAGCGCGACCGCCCGGGACTGGTGGGCGCTGGCGCGCCGGCTGCTGGCCGTCCTGGACGCCGTGCACGCGCGCGGCGTGGTCGTGTGCGACCTCAAGCCCGCCAACGTGGTGCTCGACGGTTCCGGCGGCTGCTCGCTCGTCGACTTCGGCGTCAGCCTCCTCGCCGGCCACCGGCCCGAGGGCGCCACCCGGGGCTACGGCCTGCCCGGCGCCGCCGAGGTACGGCCCGCCGACGACTACTACGCGCTCGGCGCCACCCTGCACTGGGCCGCGACCGGACTCGACCCCGTGGTGATCGACCCGGACCCGGCCGTCAACCGCGAGCGCACCCTCGCCTGCCTGGCAGGCGCCCTGCCCCGAGGCGGAACGGGGGACGCGGTGGTGACGGCGGTGGCCGGTCTGCTGAGCCTCGACGCCGGGGAGCGGGCCACGGCCGCCGCCGCGCTGCGCGACGGCGCCCCCGTCCGGTCCGCCGGCCCGGACCGCCGGCCGCCGGCGCTGACCGGGGACCGGCTCGGCGAGGCCGTCCGGCACGCCCTCGGCCGCTGCGTCCGGATGGCCCACGAACTCGTGGACACCCGGGGCGGGCAGCCGCGTACCCTGCTGTCGCTCTACGACGGCGCCGCCGGACTCGGCCTCGAACTGCTCCAGCACCCGGACCGGCCGGAGGTCCGCACGGCCGCCGCCGCCCTCGCCCGGTGGACGGCCGCCCACCCCGCCCTCGACCGGCTCGGCCCGGGGCTGTACGACGGCCGGGCCGGCGTCGACCTGTTCCTCTCCCACGCGGCCCGTCTGCTCGGCACCGAACCGCCCACCGCTCCGGACGGACCGCTCGCCGACGACCTCCCCGCCGACCAGGTCTCCGGCGCCGCCGGGATCGGCACCGCCCGGCTGCTGCTGGCCCGTTCGGCCCGCGCCGACGGCCGCCCGGAGGAGGCCGGGCGGCACCTGGCCGTCGCCGCCGAGTGCGCCCGGCGGCTGACCGACGGCCGCCCCGCCGACCCCCGGGAGGCACCCAACCCGGGGACGGCGGCACTCGTGGAGGGCTTCGCCCACGGCCGGGCCGGTCTCGCCCACTTCCTGCTCGCCCTGCCCGGCGAGCCCGCGGAGGCCGCCCGGCGCCTCGTCGACGGCCTCGCCGCCGACGTGCCCCGCCTCGCGGCGGCCGCCGGCGCCCCCGGCGCGACCCGCCGCTACGGCTCCTGGTGCCGCGGGCTCGCCGGCATCGGCACCGTGCTCGTCCAGGCCTCCCGCCACTACCGCGAACCGGCGCTCCTCGCCCGCGCCGCCGCGGCGGGCGCCGCCTGCCGTGCGCTCGCACCGAGGATGGGCATGACCGGCCAGTGCTGCGGCCTCGCGGGCGTCGGCGAACTGCTGGTCGACCTGGCCTCGGCCACCGGGGACGAGCGCCACTGGCGAGCCGCCGAGGAGGTCGCGGGCCTGGTGCTCTCCCGTGGCGGCGGGCCCTGGGGCCGCCCGCTCCTTCCCGGCGGCGATCCCGGCGCCGAGTCCCGCGCCTGGGCCGTCGGCACACCCGGTGCGCTGGCCTTCCTGCGCCGCCTCCACCGGCGGGGCGGACCGCGCCCCGGCCGGCTGTTCCCGGCCTGATCCGGTGGATTTCGGATTCTGATCATCCGTTGGTAGGTTCTTCCTCGTCGAGAGGGCGGACCGCACAAGCGGCGCGAGGCCCGGTCGGCCAGGCGTCGGTGGTGCATTGGCAGCACGCCCGCTTTCAGCGGGAAGAGTTCGTTCGATTCGGGCCCGGCGCTCCATCCCGGGGGCGGCAACCGTGTGACGGTGCCGCCCCCGTTCCGTTTCCGCCGTGACCGGCGGCGGGAGGAGGCGGCACCCGTGACCCTGTTGCTCTCACGCGCGGACGTCAAGGCCGCGCTGGACGTCCCGGCCGTGCTGGCCGCACTCGGAGCGGGCTTCCGCGCCACCGGCGACCCGCTGCCGGCCCAGCGGGTCGGCGCCCGCCTGCCCGGTCCCGGCACCGCGATGTGCCTCCTCCCCGGGCTGCTCCCCGGCGTTCCCGCGTACACCGTGAAGGTCAACGCCAAGTTCCCGGCCGCGACCCCGGCCCTGCGCGGGATCGTCTGCCTGCACGCGCTGGCCGACGGCGAACTGCTCGCACTCCTCGACTCCGCCTCCGTCACCGCCTGGCGGACCGGGCTGGCCGCCGCGCTGGCCACCCACGCGCTCGCACCCGAGCACGCCACCAGGGTCGCCGTCATCGGCGCCGGCGCCCAGAACCGGACCGTGCTCAAGGCGCTGCGCACCCTGCGGCCGGTCGACGAGGTGTACGCCTACGACCTCGACCCGGCGCGCGCCGCGGCCGTCGGCCGGGCCGTGCCCACCGCGCGGGCGGCCGTCGAGGCCGCCGACATCGTGCTCACCGCCACCTGGTCGCGCGAGCCGCTGCTCGACGCCGATGTGCTGCGCCCCGGCCTCCACCTCACCAGCCTCGGCTTCGACGAACCCGGGAAGACCGAACTCTCCCCCGCCCTGCTGCGCGCGAGCCGCCTCGTCGTCGACGACCCCGCCCTCGCCGCCGCCTCCGGAGTCCTGCACGGCGCCGCCCTGGACCCGGCCCACGCGACCACGCTCGCCGACGTCCTGCGCGGCACCGCCCCGGCCCGCCCGGACGACCGCGCCACCGTCTACGCCCCGATCGGCCTCCCCTGGCAGGACCTCGCCCTCGCCTGGCCCGTCTACCTCGCCGCCCGTTCCGCCGCCACGGCCACCTCCTTCACCTTCCACTGACCGCGCCCAGGCGTACTTCTGGGACCGCCTCCGCTGCGGCTACCGTGTCCGGGGACGCCGACGGCCCCGAACGCAACACGCCGATCCCGCCCGCTGTGCGACGGAGGAGACGACCGTGGAGAAGTTCGTTCCGAGGTTCCAGGGCGCGCCGTGGCCCGACGGCGCCCGCGCCCTGCACGTCTACGCGGTACCCGACCCGGGCACCGACCTCGAACTGGCCCGCCTGGTCGGCGAGTGCCGGGCGGCGATGCGCCCCCACCCGATCACCGCGCTGGACGACGGCACGCTGCACTGCACCCTCGACATGATCGCCGACACCACCTCCGACCGGATCACCGACCGGGAACGCGCCGACCTGGTCACCGCCCTGCGCGAGCACCTCGCCGGCACCCGCCCGTTCGAGGTCATGGCCGGCTCCCCGATCGCCGGCCGGGGCGGGGCCTTCCTGGACCTCTCCCCCGACCACGCCCTGGTCGAGCTGCGCGAGCGCGTCCGCGACGCCATCCGCCGCACCCGTGGCCCCGGCGCCCTGCGGCACGACGGCGGACGGCCCCACATCTCGCTCGGCTACGCCTGGGCCGACTCCTCCTCCGACGCCCTGCAATCGGTCTTGCGCCGGATCTCCCCCAGCCACGCCCCCGTGCGCGTCCGCGAGGTCCAACTGCTCGACGTGCTCTTCCGGCAGCACCCCCGCCCCGGCGGCGAGAGCGCCTGGCAGCTGTCCTGGTCCCCGGTGGCGACCGTCCCGCTCACCGGCGGCTGAACCCGCCCCCGGCGGTCAGGCGGGCTGCCAGAGCTCGATCCGACGGCCCTCGGGGTCGGTGACCCAGCCGAACCGGCCGACCCCCGCCATCTCCTGCGTCTCCTCGTCCACCCGCGCGCCCCTGGCCCGCAGCTGCGCGAGCATCGCGTCCAGGTCGCGGACCCGGAAGTTGAGCATGGTCTGCTGCTCGCGCGAGCCGAAGTAGTCGGTCCCGGCGTCGAAGGCCGCGAACACCGTCGGCCCGGCCTCCTGCCGCCACAGGCCGTGGTCGTCGGCGTCCAGGCCCAGGCAGTCGCGGTACCAGGCGCTCATGGCCGCCGGATCGGCGGCGCGCAGGAAGTACCCACCGATTCCCAGCACACGTTCCATGCCCGCCATCCTGCCAGGACGCCGGCCGCCCGGCCCGGCGGCGCCGGTTCGCCCGTCGCCGGTCAGCGGTCGGCCGCCCAGAGGGCGTCGGGGAGCCAGGAGCCGGTGGCCACGATGTGGTCGACGATCCGCAGGGCCTCGGCGAGCGGGACGGTGTCCCGGTCGGGGTGCTCGTCGCACTGGCCCGTCGGCGAGGACGACCCCGTCGCTCTCGCCGTCCGCCGAGGGGGCCGCGGCGTGCTCGCCCGGGTCGCCCTCGTGCTCCGGCAGGAGCACCACCGCCCGCTCGCCGTTGCTGACGAAGCCCAGCGAGCGGCCGGCCGAGCCGGTCAGCCACGTCCCCAGGCGCTCCGCGTCGATCCGCGTCGATCCGCGAGCGGAGGATCTCCGGGACCGCCCCGGGGAGGGCCGGTGCCAGGTCGCCGCCCCCGCCGTCGACCACCCATGACTCGATCACGGCCACGACGGTCCACCGCCGTGCGCGGGGCGGACCGCAAGGTCCGATTCCCGCCAGCCGGGCGCGGTGCCGCAGACGCAGAGTAGGGGGCGTGGGACGGGTTGGACGAACGACCGGAGACCGGACATGAGCGTGCGCACGACGATCGGAGCCCCCGCGCGGCGGGTCGACGGGGCCGACTGGGCGGCGATCGGCGAGGAGCTCGACGAACACGGGACCGCGCTGACGCCGATGCTGCTCGACCCCGCCGAGTGCGCGGAGCTGGCCGCGCTGTACGACCGGGTGGAGCGCTTCCGGAGCACCGTCGACATGGCGCGGCACCGGTTCGGCTCCGGGCAGTACCGGTACTTCCGGGAGCCGTTCCCCGCGCCGGTCGCCGCCCTGCGGGAGGCGCTGTACCCGCGGCTGCTGCCGGTCGCCCGCGAGTGGGCGGCCAGGCTCCGGCGGCCCGCGCCGTGGCCGGACAGCCTCGTCGAGTGGCTGGAGCAGTGCCACGCGGCCGGGCAGACCAGGCCCACGCCGATCCTGCTGCGCTACCGCGCCGGCGACTGGAACGCGCTCCACCGCGACCTGTACGGCGACCTGGTGTTCCCGCTCCAGGTGGTGATCGGCCTCGACGTTCCCGGGGCCGACTAACACCGGCGGCGAGTTCCTGACCGTCGAGCAGCGGCTTCGGGCCCGGTCGCGCGGAACCTCCGTCGCGCTCCCGCAGGGCCACGGGCTGGTCTTCACCACCCGGGACCGCCCGGTGCGCTCCGCGCGCGGCTGGTCTGCGGCGCCCGTCCGGCACGGCGTCAGCACCGTGCGCTCGGGCCTGCGCCACACGCTCGGCCTGGTGTTCCACGATGCCGCCTGACCCACCAGCCGCCCACACGGCGGCCGAACTCGACGCCCTCGCCGGCCTGTTGCCCCGTTCGGCAACCGTGGTGATCGGGCACGGCCGGGACGCGGCCTCCAGCGCCGCCGCCAGCGCGTTCGCCACACGGTGGCAGGCCGAGGGCGGGACCGTGCTCGACGTCGTCGACTGGCCCGAGGAGGCCGCCTCCTGGCTGCGCCAGGCGCGCCGGTTCACCGCCCCCGCGCCGGACGCCTGGGTGGTGGCCGCCGCCCCGCGCGGCTGGGCGGGCATGAGCCGCCGGCTGCGCCGCAGCACCGACTGGGACCCGGCGCGGACCGTCGGCTTCGCGCCGACCGGTGGCGCCCTCGCCGTGGAACTCGCCGGCCCGGGCACCCTGGACGGCCTGCGCGGCGCCACGGCGGACGGCCGGACCTGGCGGCTGGGCGGCGCCCATACGGGATGACGCACCGCTCGCCGCCGGGGCCGCGCAGTCGGCCGATTCGGAGCGGTCCCCGGGCGGGGATCGTGACGTAGGGTCGGCCCCGGGACGGCCGCGCGGGTGGGGGTTCGCGCCGGCGCCGTCCCCGGTGCGGCCGTCGTTCTCGCGACCGGCTCCGGTACGGCCGCCCTGAGCACCGTGGTCCACCCTGGTTCACCGCCGCTCACGGCCGCCCGCCGTCGCGCGCCCGCTCAGCGTTGCTCGGCTCCTCCCACTGCTCTCCGACGCACCGCAGCACGTCGAAGGGATTGTCATGTCTGAGTACACCGAACCGTCGCCGACCACCCCCGGCGACCCGCCCCCCGCCCCGCGCATCGGCCGCCGCCGACTGCTGCGCGCCGGACTGGCCACCGGCGGTGCACTGGCCGCGGTCCGGCTGCTGCCCGCGACACCCGCCGGCGCCGCACCCGTCGTCGCGGTCCGCCCACCCGCCCCGGGGTACGCACCGGCACCAGCGGCCCCCGTCGCGGCCGACTGGCCGGACTGGGCCCGGTACGCCCGGCTGGCCGACGGCACCTTCGACGAGGAGGAGGACATGCAGGGCCGGATCAACCAGCTGAAGGCCCAGAACGTCAGCGTGATCGAGCTGGACACCGTGCTCTCCGACTGGCTCACCGACGCCGAGTTCACCGCCCACGCCGCGCTGGTCAGGACCTTCACCACCAAGGCGCACGCCGCCGGTCTGAAGGTCGTCATGTACTACCCGTCACTGGAGGTCATCTCCCCCGGCGGCGAGAAGGGCCGCTCCTTCTACAAGAACGACCAGGGCCGCAACTGGGTCCAGCGCTCCCTCGACGGCAAGCCCAACGTCTTCTACGGCAGCGTGGTGGTCTGGGTCGACCCGGGCGACGAGAGCTGCTGGGTCAGCCCCAACTCCCCGTGGCGGGACTACTACCTGAAGCGGATCAAGCAGCTCGCCGGCACCGGCGTGGACGGGATCTGGCCGGACGTGCCGATCTTCTTCGACGGGGTGCTCTCCTGGTGCGACGCCTCCACCTGGAGCGCCGCCGCGTTCACCGCGGACACCGGGCTGGCCGCCCTGCCGAAGGCCGCCGACTTCAACGACCCGGTCTTCCGGCGCTACGTCGAGTGGCGCCACCGGAACCTGCTCGGGTTCCAGCTCGACATCGCCGCCGCCGGGCGCAGCGTCAACCCCGACCTGGTCACCTTCGTCGAGACCGTCTCGATGGACTACCGCTACGCCACCTCGATCGGCCTGGACGGCGCCTACCTGCGGCAGGCGGCGGGCAACGTCGGCCAGGTGTGGGAGGTCGACATCCTGGCCAACGAGGACGGCATGCGGCACGCCACCGCCACCGACTGGACGTGCCTGATCTCGATGTACAAGTACGCCCGGGCGGCCAGCGGCACCAAGCCGGCCTGGGCGTTCTCCTACGGCTGGAAGGCCGACGACGCCTCGCTGGTGATGGCGGAGCTGATCGCGGCCGGCTGCAACCCGTACGAGGTCAGGACGCCGTACAAGAACGACACCACCGACGCGGCGATGCGCACCCGGATGTTCGGCTTCGTCAGGGCCAACCAGCAGCGGCTCTACGACGCCGTGTCGGCGGCCGAGGTCGGCGTCTACCACTCCAGCGCCTCGCGCGACTACGTGAGCCCGGGCGAGGGCAACGGCATGTACGCCAACGCGACCGCGCCCGCCGGGATCGCCGACTGGTGGGGCGGCGACGACCCGGAGATGAGCTGCACCACGATGCCGTGGATGGGCGAGTTCCGCGGCGCCGTCAAGGCCCTGGTGTACGCGCACATCCCGTTCGACACCGTGACCAGCCCGGGGCTCGCGGCCGAGGACCTGGCCCGGTTCAAGGTGGTGCTGCTGCCCAACCTCCAGGCGGTCTCCGACGCGGAGGCGGCGGTGCTGCGCGGGTACGTCGCGGGCGGCGGCACGGTGGTGCTCACCGGGCCGGCGCCGACCGGTCTGGACGAGTACGGCGCGCGCCGCGCCGAGTACGCGCTCGCCGACGTGCTGGGGCTGCGCCGGACCGACCCGCTGCCGGCGAGCCGGCGCAACGCCTTCGGCGCGGGCGTCTGCTGGTACCTCGGCGGCGCCCTGCCGGGGCTCGCCTACCTGCGCACCGCCGACCAGGCCGCGGGCGAGCGGCTGCTGGCCCCGGTGCGCGAGGCCGCGCCGCCGTCGCTCGGCCTCACCGGCGACCGGCGGATCCATCTGGAGGCGCGCCGCCTCGGCGAGGAGACCGTCGTCCACTTGGTGAACTTCACCAACTTCGGGGACACCCCGGCGGCGTTCCGCAGCACGCCCGCGTCGTGCACCCTGACGTACGCCGTCCCGGCCGGGCGGAGCGTCGCGGGGGTCACGGTGGCCACCCCGGACGGGACCGATCCGGCGCCGCGCCCGGTGCCGTTCACGGTGACCGGGGCGGTGCTGAGCGTGCCGCTGACGGTCGCGCAGTACTCGGTCGTCGGGATCACCGTGGGTTAGGCCCTGGCGCGGACACGCGAGCACGCCCCGGGGCCGGGGGCTCCGGGGCGTGCGGCGAGCGGGATCAGCCGTTGATGTTCTCGAACCACTCCAGCCAGCTGAAGCGCGGGCCGACCAGGCCCACGGCGGCGTTGCCGGCCGAGAGGCCCGACGACGAGGAGGAGGGCTGCTCTTCCCCACCGTGCGCCACCGCGGCGGTCGGCGCGATCACGGCCGCCGCGGCGACGACGGTGGCGACCACGGCGAACTTGCGGAGCTTTCCACGAACCGACATCTCAGGTACTCCTTGATGGATGGTCAGCAGTCTGCGCCGGGCGTCACGCGGGACGGCCGGGCGGCACACACGTTGGCACACGACCAGGAAGACCGGGCGCTTTCGCAACTCCGACGCGGGCCGACGGGCGGGAAGTTACGCCGGGAGGGTGAAGCGCGGCCGGTGACGGCGGGCGGCCGTCCTCCGTGCGC
>NZ_JBHVER010000080.1:0-8824 GCF_042802195.1 Kitasatospora sp. NPDC057500
GGGGGCGGCCTCTGGCCCCCCCCCCGGGGGGCCGGGCTTACCCCCCTCGGGTCTAAAAACCCGTGGGCGGGGCGGCGCCCCGGGGGGTAACCCCCCCGCTCCACCGCCGTTCCTGCCTACTCGCCGCCGCCGAAGCGCTCGGTCCAGGCGGCCAGGTCCTCGTCGGTGATCTTCGCGAACAGCACCGGCGGAACCGTGAACGGCGTCCCGGCCGGCACCGCGTCCAGCGCCCGCGCCGCGTCGGCGTCCACCCAGGTCGCGGTGCGCGCCGGGGCGTCGGCCGGCAGCGCGAAGGCCTCGCGCATCGCCCGCGCCGCCGTCGGGATGAACGGCTCGGAGGCCACCGCGTACAGGTGGATGAGGTTCATCGCCGTGCGCAGCGTGAGCGCCGCCGCCTCCGGGTCGGTCTTCACCTGGAGCCAGGGCGCCTTCTCGTCCAGGTAGGCGTTGCCCGCGCTCCACAGGGTGCGCAGGCTCTGCGCCGCCTTGCGGAAGTTGAGCGCCTCCAGCTGCGCCTCGTAGTCGGCCAGCAGCTCGGCGATCTGCGCGCCCAGCCGCTCCTCCGCCTCGCCGGCGGGCCGACCGGCCGGCACGTCGTCGCCGAACCGCTTGCGGCTGAACGACAGCACCCGGTTGACGAAGTTGCCGAGGGTGTCGGCGAGGTCCTTGTTGACCACCGAGGCGAAGAGGTCCCAGGTGAAGCTGGAGTCGTCCGACTCGGGCGCGTGCGCCATCAGGAAGTAGCGCCAGTAGTCGGCCGGCAGCAGCTCCAGGGCGACGTCCGTGAAGATGCCGCGCTTCTGGCTGGTGGAGAACTTCCCGCCGTAGTACGTCAGCCAGTTGAAGGCCTTGACGTAGTCGACCTTCTTCCACGGCCGGCGCGAGCCGAGGATGGTGGCCGGGAACATCACCGTGTGGAACGGGACGTTGTCCTTGGCCATGAACTCGGTGTAGCGGACGCTCTCGTCGGCCTCGTACCACCAGGACTTCCAGTCCCGCTCCTCGCCGGCCGGGGCGGCGTCGGACCACTCCTTCGTCGCGCCGATGTACTCGATGGGCGCGTCGAACCAGACGTAGAAGACCTTGCCGGCGGCGGCCAGCTCCGGCCACACATCGGCCGGCACCGGGACGCCCCACTCCAGGTCACGGGTGATCGCGCGGTCCTGGAGGCCCTCGGTCAGCCACTTGCGGGCGATCGAGGAGGCGAGCACCGGCCACTCGTCGCCGTGCGCGGCGACCCAGTCCTCCACCTGACCGGTCAGCTTCGACTGGAGCAGGAACAGGTGCTTGGTCTCCCGCACCTCCAGGTCCGCGCTGCCGCTGATCGCCGAGCGCGGCTCCAGCAGGTCCGTCGGGTCCAGGACGCGGGTGCAGTTCTCGCACTGGTCGCCGCGCGCCTTGTCGTAGCCGCAGTGCGGGCAGGTGCCGACGATGTAGCGGTCCGGCAGGAAGCGGCCGTCCGCGTTCGAGTACACCTGGCGGATCGCCCGCTCCTCGATGAACCCGTTGGCGTGCAGCTCGCGGGCGATCTCCTGGGTGATCTCCCGGTTCTGCGGCGAGGAGCTGCGGCCGAAGTAGTCGAACGACAGCTCGAAGCCGTCGTACACCGCCTTCTGCTGCTCGTGTGCCCGGGCGCAGAACTCCGCCACCGGCAGCCCGGCCTCCTGCGCGGCCAGCTCGGCCGGGGTCCCGTGCTCGTCGGTCGCGCAGATGTAGAGCACCTCGTGCCCGCGCCGGCGCAGGTACCGCGAGTAGACGTCCGCCGGCAGCATGGACCCGACCATGTTGCCCAGGTGCTTGATCCCGTTGATGTAGGGGAGGGCGCTGGTGATCAGGTGCCGAGCCATCCTCGGATGCTCCGATTTCTCCCGCACGCACCCCTGTCCCGGAGTGCCGTGACGGGCGCAGGGTCTGGGGCGGCGAGGGGAACCGGGCACAGGCGCCGCCTCCCGGGCTGCCGGCCAGAGCGACGTTCCACTGTGGGCCTGCCAATCCTATCGAAGCCCGCCCCGCCCCCTCGCGCCCATTTTCCCGCGGCGCCCCCGCCCCTCGCCGCGCCCGGCGGGCGGCGAGGGGCGGCGAGGGGGTGGTCGGTCGGCGAGGTCAGTCGGCGACGAAGTGGTCGAACTCGCCGGCCTTGACGCCGAGGACGAAGGCGGCCCATTTGCGGGGGGTGGTGCGGACGATGACGGCGTCGTTGCGGGGATCGCGGATCTCGACCATGCCGTCGACGGTGCGGATCTCCAGGGCGTCCTCGCCCGCGCCGCCGGGGGCGGCCTTCTGCCAGCTGTCCATGGGGCTCCTTCAGGGGGTGGGGTGGTCGAACTCGCCGCGCTTGACGCGTTCGATCCACCGGGCGAACGTCCTGCGGGTGGTGGTGATGATCGAGTCGGGGGTGTCGGACTCGCGGATCTCGATGTGGCCGCCGGCGGTTCGTACTTCGACGCACTGGTTGCTGTTGCCGCTCATCGAGGACTTCTGCCAGTCGGTCATCGGGATGGCCCGCCTTTCAGGTCCGTCATGATGTGCCGGATGAAGTCGTGGGACTCCTCGGGGCCGAGGGCGAGCGAGTCGGACTCGCCGACGATGGCGCGGTAGGAGGCCAGGTCCGCTTCCGAGTCGATGAACTGCGGCCCCTGGGTGAGGTCGATCTGCACGGTGTCGAGTTCGGGGACCGGGCCGTGGGCGAGGAAGAGGTCCTCACCCGAGCCCGGGTAGGTGTCGACGCCGAAGGGGATCGCGCGCAGGGTGACCCCGGGGCGCTCGGCGTCGTCGAGCAGGCTGGCCAGCTGTTCCCGGAGGACGGCGGGGCCGCCGAACTGCATCCGCAGCGCGGCCTCGTGTATGAACGCGGTGAACGGCCGCCCGGCGGACAGCACCTGCTGGCGCTCGGTGCGGAAGGCGGTGCGGACGTCGGCGTCGTGGCGCGGCAGCGGCGGACGCAGCCGGGCGAACATCGCGGCGGCGTAGCGGCCGGTCTGCAGCAGGCCCGGGATCGAGGTCGTGTTCAGGACGAGCAGCGACTCCGCGTGGTGTTCGAGCTCGGCGATGTCGAGCATCCCGGCCGGGACCCGGCCGCGGAAGTGGTGCCACCAGTGCTTGCCGCGGTCCTGCGTCATCAGGGTGAGGGCCTCGATGAGCGGGAGGTTGGCGCACCGGCAGGCGGCGGCCCAGGAGCGGAGGCGGTCGGCGCTGATGCCCGACTTCCCGTTCTCCATCTGGGAGATCTTGGGAACGTCCGTGCCCAGGGCCGCCGCCATGGCCTTGGGCGTCATGCCCGCGTGCTCGCGCATCCTGCGCAGTTCCGAGCCGAGCCGCTGCTGGCGCACGCTGGGCGACAGGCGTGGTGGCATGCGCGTCTCTCCTCGGTCGGTGCCTTCGGTGCAGTCTGCCGCCCCGTGGACACCGGGTCCACCGAGTAGCTCGATGGGGTGAAGTGCACCAGCTGCGGTAGCAACTGTTACCCCTGGAACCCTAGCGTCGTCGGCACGGGGCCGATCTGCTTCGGCGGCCGAGTCCACGCCTCAACTGGACTGGAGACAGTCGATGTTGCTTTCACCGGGGAGCGGGGCCGACCCCGCCGGGCCGCGGCACGGGCGGCATCCGGGCGCGGCAGGACCGGAGGCGGATCGAACTCGTGACCGGGGGCTTGACCTCGCCGCCGCATTGGCCGATGACTGGGGTGTGGAACTCATCGGGGTGTGCGGCGGGGCGGTCACGGCCGTGGCGGCGGTCGATCGCTGATGGCCGTGGTGCTGCTGACGGGACTGCTGGTCTCGGTGGTCTTCGTCGGAGTGGTGGCGCAGATCATCGCGACCCGTCAGCCACGGGAACGGCGGTCCGGCAAACGGGACTTGGCGCCCCGTAACGACAGGTAGCGGTCAGCCGGCGGCGAGCCGCCGCACCAGGCGCGGGCGCGCGTGCGGCCACTCCTCGCGCAGCATCGAGAAGTACGCCGTGTCCCGCCAGACGCCGGTGGCGCGCCGCTTGTCCCGGCGGTGGACACCCTCGAACCGGGCGCCCAGCCGCAGGATCGCGTTGCGCGAACGGTCGTTGAGCGCGTCGGTCTTCCAGAACACCCGACCCATGCCCAACTCGTCGAACGCGTGCCCGAGCAGCAGCAGCTTCGCCTCGGTGTTGACGGCGGTGCGCCACACGGACCGGGCGTACCAGGTGCCGCCGATCTCGACGAGTTCGTCCTCGGCGCCGAACGCGTAGTAGCCGGTGATGCCGACGGCCCGGCCGGAGGCGAGGTCGATCACCGCGAACTTCACGGCGTTGCCGGCCGCCACCTCGGCGAGCCGGACGTCGAGGATCTCCCCCAGCTCCTCCTCCGACGCCGGCGCGGCGAACGGGATCCACCGCCACACCTCGGGGTCCGGGCCGACGGCGGCCCACAGGTCGGACAGGTGGCGGCGGTCCAGCGGCTCCAGGCGGACGTGGCGGCCGGTGAGGGTGACGGGGGAGGGGGTCTTCGCGGTCATGGTCGGAGACGGTAGCCGTGGAATGCACTAGAGGCAACGGATATCTGCATTAGTGCAAAATCGGGAAGGCAAGGGAAAGGCCCCGCGGGCGAACCCGCGGGGCCTCCTCGTCGAACGGCCGCAGGGCCTACAGGAACGAGTTGATCTGGATCGTCTCGGTCCGGCCCGGGCCGACGCCGATGGCGGAGATCGGGGCGCCCGACATCTCCTCCAGCGCCTTCACGTACGCCTGGGCGTTCTTCGGCAGCTCGGCGAAGGTCTTCGCCCCGCTGATGTCCTCGCTCCAGCCCGGCAGCGTCTCGTAGACCGGCTTGGCGTGGTGGAAGTCGGACTGGTTGTACGGCAGCTCCTCGACCCGCTGCCCGTCGATCTCGTAGGCCACGCAGACCGGGATCTGCTCCCAGCCGGTGAGCACGTCGAGCTTGGTGAGGAAGAAGTCGGTCAGGCCGTTGACCCGGGTCGCGTAGCGGGCGATCACCGCGTCGAACCAGCCGCAGCGGCGGTCACGGCCGGTGGTGACGCCGCGCTCGCCGCCGATGCGGCGCAGCGCCTCGCCGTCCTCGTCGAGCAGCTCGGTCGGGAACGGGCCGGAGCCGACGCGGGTGGTGTAGGCCTTCAGGATGCCGATGACCCGGTCGATCTTGGTGGGGCCGATGCCGGAGCCGGTGCAGGCGCCGCCCGAGGTCGGGTTGCTGGAGGTGACGAACGGGTAGGTGCCGTGGTCGACGTCCAGCAGGGTGCCCTGGCCGCCCTCCAGCAGGACGACCTTGCCGGCCTTCAGCGCCTCGTCGAGGACCAGGGTGGTGTCGGCCAGGAACGGCTTGATCTTGTCCGCGTAGCCCAGGTACTCCTCCAGCACCAGGTCGGCGGGGATGGCGCGGCGGTTGTACAGCTTGACCAGCAGCTGGTTCTTGTCGTGCAGCGCCGCCTCGATCTTCTGGCGCAGGATCGACTCGTCGAAGAGGTCCTGGACCCGGATGCCGACGCGGTTGATCTTGTCCGCGTAGGTCGGGCCGATGCCGCGGCCGGTGGTGCCGATCCGGCGCTTGCCGAGGAAGCGCTCGGTGACCTTGTCCAGGGTCCGGTGGTACGGCGTGATCAGGTGGGCGTTGCCCGAGATCAGCAGCTTGGAGGTGTCGATGCCGCGCTCGTTCAGCCCGTTGAGCTCGGAGAGCAGCACGCCCGGGTCGATGACGACCCCGTTGCCGATCACCGGCGTCACGTTCGGGCTGAGGATGCCGGAAGGCAGCAGGTGCAGCGCGTACTTCTGGTCGCCGATGACCACCGTGTGACCGGCGTTGTTGCCGCCCTGGTAGCGGACGACGTAGTCGACGGAGCCGCCGAGGAGGTCGGTCGCCTTCCCCTTGCCCTCGTCTCCCCACTGAGCGCCAACGAGCACGAGTGCCGGCACAGGCGTACACCCCTTCCGGTTGGGGCATCCTGCGTAGGCCGCAGTCTGCCCCGAGATAGACGAAGCCCCTGGCGCAATAGCGCAAGGGGCTCTTGCACCGAGAGATTACCTGAGGAAGGACCGGTTGTGTCGTCCCTGTCCACGCCTGCAACCGGCGGCCCGGAGCCGCTCCTCCTGCTCCTCGACCCGGCGGCCCGGCAGTCCGACGGCGAGTCGGTGCGGATCGCGAAGGACGTTCTCTCCGGCGGGACGGACGTCAAGGTGGCCTATCCGGAGACGCCCTCCGAGCTCGACCGGATGCTTTCGCACCGCGGTCGGAGGCGACCGGTCGTGATCGGTTCCGACCTGGCGCTCCAGCGGGTGCTCCAGGCGCTGTACCGCCAACGTGAGCTGGGGACGGACCCGGTGGGCCTGGTGCCGGTCGGCCGTCCGGAGGAGGTGGCGGCCGCCCGCGGGCTCGGCGTTCCGGCGGCCCCGGTGGCGGCGGCGCGGGCGGTGCTGGCCGGCGCGGTGCGCAAGCTGGACCTGCTGGTCGACGACGGCGGCGGGGTGGCGCTCGGCGGGGTGCGGATCTCGGGGAGCGGGATACGGCGCCCGGCGGGCCGTCCGAGCGGTTGGCGTTCGCTATGGGCGAAACTGGCTGCGGCCGAGCAGGGGACCGTACTCACCCCGGAACGGGTCGGCCGGACCGCGGCGGCCGGGACCGCCGAGCCCGGCCCCGGCGAGCCGAGCTCACGGCTGCGGGTCGAGGCGGACGGCCGGCTGCTCGCCGACGTGCACCGGCCGGTCCGGGTGGTCCAGGTGACCCTGCCGTCCGGCGACGCGGCCGGCGAGGGCGTGATGGAGATCGTGGTCCGCGCCCCCGGCGCCCTGCTCCGGGCCCGGGCGGCCAGCGTCTCGGTGGCCGGGCGCGGCTTCGGCTACGAGGCGGACGGCCACCCGGTCGGGCCGGTCCGGGCCCGCACCTGGACGGTCCACCCGGGGTGCTGGGGCCTGCTGCTGCCCGCCGCCCGGTCGTGAGCAGGCTCACGTTGGGAGAACGGCGGACGAACGCGCGGCGAAGCGCCGGGCACGCCCGGAACGCGCCAACGGGCGCGAACCGCAAGGCCGGGCGCGTTCGCCGGCCGCCGTCCGGAGCCGAACCCCGCCCCGGGTAAGGGGTTTTGTCTACGCGCGTTACCAGCGCACACCCGCTCAGATCCGGCCGCCCGGGTGCCGGAACGCCGGGCCGTCTGGCCTAGACTCGAAGGCGTGCCACGTGGTGACGGAAGACTCAACCACGATCTTCTTCCCGGCGAGAAAGGCCCCCAGGACGCTTGCGGCGTCTTCGGTGTCTGGGCTCCCGGCGAGGAGGTCGCCAAGCTCACGTTCTTCGGCCTTTACGCCCTGCAGCACCGCGGTCAGGAATCCGCGGGCATCGCAGTGAGCAACGGCTCCCAGATTCTCGTCTTCAAGGACATGGGACTCGTCTCCCAGGTCTTCGACGAGGCCTCCCTGGGGTCGTTGCACGGGCATATCGCCGTCGGACACGCCCGCTACTCGACCACCGGTTCCTCGGTCTGGGAGAACGCCCAGCCGACCTTCCGGGCGACCGTGCACGGCTCGTTGGCCCTCGGTCACAACGGAAACCTGGTGAACACCGCCGAACTGGCGGCCATGGTCGCCGAACTCCCCGGCGAGGAGCACGTCTCCCGCTCCGGGCGGACGGCCGCGACCAATGACACCGACCTGGTGACCGCGCTGCTCGCCGGCCACCCCGAGCTCTCCATCGAGGAGACGGCCAAGGTCGTCCTGCCCAAGGTCAAGGGCGCCTTCTCGCTCGTCTTCATGGACGAGAACACGCTCTACGCCGCCCGCGACCCGCAGGGCATCCGCCCGCTGGTGCTGGGCCGGCTGGAGCGCGGCTGGGTGGTCGCCTCCGAGACGGCGGCGCTGGACATCTGCGGCGCCTCCTTCATCCGCGAGGTCGAGCCGGGCGAGCTCATCGCCATCGACGAGAACGGCATGCGCACCTCCAGGTTCGCCGAGGCCAAGCCCAAGGGCTGCGTCTTCGAGTACGTCTACCTGGCCCGCCCGGACACCACCATCGCCGGCCGCAACGTGCACCTCTCCCGCGTGGAGATGGGCCGCCGGCTGGCGAAGGAGGCCCCGGTCGAGGCCGACCTGGTGATAGCGACGCCCGAGTCCGGCACCCCGGCCGCCATCGGCTACGCCGAGGCCAGCGGCATCCCGTACGGCTCCGGCCTGGTGAAGAACGCCTACGTGGGCCGCACCTTCATCCAGCCCAGCCAGACCATCCGCCAGCTCGGCATCCGGCTCAAGCTCAACCCGCTGCGCGAGGTCATCGCGGGCAAGCGCCTGGTCGTGGTCGACGACTCGATCGTCCGCGGCAACACCCAGCGCGCCCTGGTGAAGATGCTCCGCGAGGCGGGCGCCGCCGAGGTCCACATCCGGATCTCCTCGCCGCCGGTGAAGTGGCCGTGCTTCTTCGGCATCGACTTCGCCACCCGTGCGGAGCTGATCGCCAACGGCATGACCATCGAGGAGATCGGCCGCACGCTCGGTGCGGACTCGCTCTCCTACATCTCGATCGACGGCATGATCGAGGCCACCAAGCAGCCGAAGGACCGGCTCTGCCGGGCCTGCTTCGACGGTGAGTACCCGATGGAGCTGCCCGACCCGGCGCTGCTCGGCAAGCTCCTGCTGGAGGCCGAGATCAAGGGCGGCCAGCAGACCCCCGCGGTCCGCGGCAAGCCGACCAGCGGCAGCGACCTGGACGGCGTCCAGTCGCTGCTCGGCGGGGCGGGCGCGGCCGACGCGCTGCGCCGCCCGTAACGACGAACCCGCGGTGGGGGGCCCCCCCCCGGGCCCCCCCCCCCGGGCCCCCCCCCCCCCCCCCCCCCAAAGGCCCCCCCCCCCGGACGACCCC
>NZ_JBHVER010000080.1:8833-31694 GCF_042802195.1 Kitasatospora sp. NPDC057500
GGCGGGGGGGGCCGCGGTGGGGGGGGGGGGGGGGGGGGGGGCGCCCCCGGGGCGGCCCCGCCCTCCCCCCCCCCCGGGGGGGGGGCCCCCCCCCCGGCCCCCCCACCGCCGTTCCAACCCCCACCACAGACCCGAAAGGGCCGCACAGCAGTGACTACCGACCAGAACGGCGCCACCTACGCCGCCGCCGGCGTGGACATCGAGGCGGGCGACCGCGCCGTCGAGCTCATGAAGCAGTGGGTGAAGAAGGCCAACCGCCCCGAGGTGGTCGGCGGTCTCGGCGGCTTCGCCGGCCTCTTCGACGTCTCCGCCTTCAAGGACTACGAGCGGCCGCTGCTGGCCTCGGCCACCGACGGCGTGGGCACCAAGGTCGCCATCGCGGCCGCCATGGACAAGCACGACACCATCGGCCACGACCTGGTCGGCATGGTCGTCGACGACATCGTGGTCTGCGGCGCCGAGCCGCTGTTCATGACCGACTACATCTGCGTCGGCAAGGTCGTCCCGGAGCGGGTCGCCGCGATCGTCAAGGGCATCGCCGAGGGCTGCGCGCTGGCCGGCTGCGCCCTGGTCGGCGGCGAGACCGCCGAGCACCCCGGCCTGCTCGGTCCGGACGAGTACGACGTCGCGGGCGCCGGCACCGGCGTCGTCGAGGCGGACGCGCTGCTGGGCGCCGAGCGCGTCCGGGCCGGCGACGTGGTGATCGCGATGGCCGCCTCCGGCCTGCACTCCAACGGCTACTCGCTGGTCCGCCACGTGCTGCTGAACCAGGCCGGCTGGAAGCTGGACCGCAAGGTCGAGGAGTTCGGCCGCACGCTCGGCGAGGAGCTGCTGGAGCCGACCCGGATCTACTCGCTGGACTGCCTGGCGCTGATCCGCGCCGCCGAGGTGCACGCCTTCTCGCACGTCACCGGCGGCGGCCTGGCGGCCAACCTGGCCCGGGTGATCCCGGACGGCCTGCACGCCCGCCTGGACCGCGGCACCTGGAGCCCGCTGCCGGTCTTCCGGACCGTCGCCGAGGTCGGCAAGGTGGCCACCCTGGAGATCGAGAAGACGCTCAACATGGGCGTCGGCATGGTCGCGGTCGTCCCGCCGCACTCGGTGGACACCGTGCTGGCGGTCCTGGAGGACCGCGGCGTGGAGTCCTGGGTGCTGGGCGACATCGTCGAGCGCACCGCCGAGCACACGGACGGCGCGGCCCTCTACAACGCCTACGAGGGCTTCACGGCGGGCTGAGCGCGAAGAGCGTGACGGGCCCCGCCGGCATGCCGTCGGCGGGGCCTTCGCACGGCTTCTCCGCGGGGCCGCGCGTGGGCCCTCGGGGCACGGCACGGGGACGCGGGAACGCCGAAGACCGGCCCGGTGCGCTGGGCACCGTGGCCGGTCAGGTCAGACTGGGAGACTACGCGCGACGGCGGGCCTGGGAGGGCCCGGTACCCGACTCGGTGTCGTCGTCCTCGCCGTCATCGGCGTAACGAGCCGCATACTCCGCGTAAGGGTCGTCGTCCTCGTCCTCTTCGATCGGCTCCGGCTCGATCGGGGAGGTGGAGGGCGATACGCCCAGCTCGCTGGAGAGACGATTGGCGTCGAACCCGCCGCTGTTGTACTTCAGCTCGCGGGCGACCTTCGTCTGCTTGGCCTTGGCCCGGCCGCGCCCCATGGGTCGACCCCCTCAACGATGGGGCTCACGGCCCCGAGTCTGACACGTGTTCATGATCAAGAGCGGCCTGCCCGAATGGGGAGAACCGTCCCTTGGAGCATCAACGGTACCTGTTTCTGCCGCTGGACGGTACGTCGTCGGTGTGACGTGGCGCGCACCAGCCGCACCCGCGACCAGGTCGTCCCAGGTCAGGGGAGGTTTTGCGGCTTTCTGCACGCTGTCCGGAGGTGTCTCGGGTCCGTTGTTTCCTCATCGATTATCCCCCCAAGGGGGACGTTGGATCACCCGATCGGGCGCAGAATCGAGAATCCGGTTCCACATCGTGATGCGCGAGTGATGCGCGGGGGACGGCGGGCGGCCGTCCCCCGCGCGGGTGATCCGTCGAGGGCCGGGATCAGCCCCGGCGGGCGCCCGGCAGCAGCACCGAGCGCAGCGCGCTGATCTCGCGCATCCGCTTCTCGGCGAGGCGGTCGGCGGCGACGGCCGGCGGCACGCCGTCGGAGGCGGCCCGGGTGAAGATCTCCAGGGTGGTGTCGAAGATCTTCGTGGCTTTGTTCTTGGCGCGCTCGAAGTTGAAGCCGTCGATCTCGTCGGCGACCTGGATGACGCCGCCGGAGTTCACCAGGTAGTCCGGGGCGTAGAGGATGCCGCGGTCGGCGAGGTCCTTCTCGACGCCCGGGTGGGCCAGCTGGTTGTTGGCGGCGCCGCAGACGATGACGGTGCCGAACTCGCCCAGCGCGGCCACGCTGTCGTCGGTGAGGGCACCGCCGAGCGCGCAGGGGGCGTAGACGTCCAGCTTGGCCTGGAGCAGCGCGGCGGTGTCGGCGACGACCTCCACCTCCGGGTGGGCGGCCCGCACGCGGTTGACCGCGGCCTCGGAGACGTCGGTGACGACGACGGTGGCGCCGTCCGCGACCAGGTGGCCGACCAGGTAGTGGCCGACCTTGCCGACGCCGGCCACGCCGACCCGCTTGCCGCGCAGGGTGGGCTGGCCCCAGCGGGCCTGGGCGGAGGCGCGCATGCCCTGGAAGACGCCGAAGGCGGTCAGGATGGACGAGTCGCCGGCGCCGCCCTGCTCGGGCGAGCGGCCGGTGACGAACCCGGTCTCGCGGGCCACCACGTCCATGTCCTGGACGTAGGTGCCCACGTCGCAGGCGGTGATGTAGCGGCCGCGCAGCGACTCCACGAAGCGGCCGTAGGCGCGGAGCATCGCCTCGTTCTTGTCCTTGTTCGGGTCGCCGATGATGACGGCCTTGCCGCCGCCGAGGTCGAGCCCGGCCAGCGCGTTCTTGTAGGACATGCCGCGGGAGAGGTTGAGCGCGTCCTCCAGCGCCGCCTCCTCGGAGGCGTACGGGAAGAACCGGGTGCCGCCGAGGGCCGGGCCCAGCGCGGTGGAGTGGATGGCGATGATCGCCTTCAGCCCGGAGGAGCGGTCGTGGCAGAGCACGACCTGCTCGTGGCCGTCGCCGGTGGCGCCGTCCTGGGAGTTGCCGAAGATCCTGCCGAGCACGCCGGGTGCGGAGTGGGCGGGGGCGGCGGTCTGTACGTCGGTCACTGTGGTGACTCCAGTATTCGAGGCCCGCTTGCTGTGGTGCGGGCGCCTAGGGCGAAGCGTAGTCCCGAGGGCGCCGGCGATCCGCCCCCTTGGCGAAGGTCGGGCCGGTTGTCCGAGAGGTGAGACGGGGGTGGGCGCCAGCAGCCCGTTCGTGTCCCCCGGGTGCGTCCGCGAACGGCGCCCGGGCCCGCCGCCCGCCGGGTGACGGGCGGCCGGACCCTCCCCCGCGCCGGGGGGTGCGTGCGACGATGCAGGACGTGACCGTCGTCCGTACCTCCGTGCTGCCGCCCTACGCCGCGCACCTGCGGGTCTACGAGCCGCTGGCCGCCTACCCGGAGCCCGAGCGGGCGCACTGGCAGGCCTACGCGGCGGAGCACGGCCCGGACGCGCCGGAGGCGGGCCGCTCGGTGGCCGCGGCGGCGCTGGCGGAGCAGCGCACGGCGCTGGCCGAACTGGTCGGCCGCACCCCGCGGGCGCTGCCCGAGCGGGAGAGCGAGCGGGCCTTCGTCCGGCTGGTGGACGGGGTGCTGTACATCTGTCCGTGGGCGACCAGGCTGCGCAACTGGCAGGCGCTGGAGGAACTGCGGGACGGTGCGCCGGTGGCGCTGCTGGACACCGCGCTGCCGCCGGCCACCCGGGCGGAGGCCGAGGCGGACCGCGAGCGCTGGCGTTCGGAGCACCCGGACGCCCGGCCGTGGATCCTCACCAGCCGCTGGGAGGTGCCGGTCCGGTGGTTCCTTCCGTTCGGGGACGAGGATCGATGCTTCGTTCCCGCAGGGACGGGGGAGAAGGGTGGGGAAGGGGTCCGGGGGGACCAGGCGTCGCTGTTCTACCTGACGCCGATGGCGCAGGCGCGCCGCCGGGTGGCCCGGGCGTACCGGGCGCTGCGCGAGGCGGTGCCGGAAGGGGAACTGGTGCGGGGGGCGGAACAGGTGGGTCGGTGGCTGGAGGAGTTCCATCCGCGGTCGCTGGTGGAGCTGGACTACGGGGGGCTGGTGCATCTGCTGGGAGCGGAGCGGCTGTTGGCGGACCGTTCGGCCGGGGAGCTGGAGGACGGGCTGCGGGCGCTGCGGGCCGGGGACTCGGCGGAGGCGCTGCGCGCGTACGAGGCGCTGACCGTGCGCTGGCGGCGGGTGCTGGCGCTGCGCCACGCGAACTGAGCCGGGTGGGGGCGGGTGAGGGCCGGGGCGGGTCGGCTGAGGGGACGTCACCGCTGGCCGGAGCGGGTGCCGGTGGTACTTGTAAGACTGTAAGAGTCCTACGGCCCGAGCCGTATGACCAAGGTCCCGGTTCGGGTCAATACCTCTCGAACGTGACACTACTCACTGTTGACGCGAACTCACCCCTATGTGCAAAAATGGGACAACCAGCCCAAGTTCACGTGAGCGTGCCCACTTTTGGGTGGTTCTGGAGTCGATGCGTGCTTTGCGGGGAAACGGCGGGTCTGGTCCCCTCGTAACCTAATGTCACTATAGGGTGACCGCCCGTTATGGGGTGGTCCATCGCCATCCGTCGGGCTTGAACCCGTGAGGGGTCAATTTTGGCGGTTTGGTCGATAGGGCTGGACGGATGGTGTAGTTGTAGACACCAGGACAAGCCGTTCGTCCTATAACCGACTCGGCCCGTCTATGCCATTTCGGGCATCGCGGGCCAAGGTGCAGAATTTGAAGGATAGAACCGCCCTGGTTCGGTTCTCCCGAGGAGGCCGCTCATGACCGCTCGTACCCCCGATGCCGAGCCCCTGCTGACTCCGGCAGAGGTCGCCACCATGTTCCGTGTGGATCCCAAGACCGTGACCCGCTGGGCCAAGGCCGGCAAGCTCACGTCGATCCGCACGCTGGGCGGCCATCGCCGTTACCGTGAGGCGGAGGTGCGCGCCCTGCTGGCCGGTATTCCGGCGCAGCGCACCGAGGCCTGACAGGTCGAACGCTCAAGGCTCTTTCGAAGGGGCTGCTTACCGGACTCCGCCGGGTCCGGTAAGCAGCCCCTTTGTTTGTTTCCGGGGCGCCCCGAGGAGTTCTTCTACAGGACTGTCGTACTCGTGCGATCCACCCGGAATGTTGAACTCCGGATAACGATTTGAGGGGGAAGAGGTGGGGGGGATTTACTGTGAATGGCAGTACAATTTTACATATTAAATTAGCGCCTTCTGGGAAGGGTGTTCGAAGGGGTGGTTCCCGGGAAAGGCGGGTGACGACTATCACACGCACGGTCACTTGTGGTCTAGACCTAGTCCGGGTAAAAGGGCCGGCCCGGGAAATGCGAAAGGCCCGGAACCAAACGGTTCCGGGCCTTTCGCCTACGGCGATCCCGACGGGACTTGAACCCGCGACCTCCACCTTGACAGGGTGGCGAGCTAACCAACTGCTCCACGGGACCAGAGTGTTCCTGATCCGTCCGCTCCGCTTTCCCTTTCGGGCCGCGCTGCGAACAAGACAGATCGTAGCCCATGTGGGGCCCCCAGGTCGAACCGGCTCCCGAGGGGCCCCACCGCAGCTCAGAGCGTGGCCCTGGCCGCCTCCATCGCCTTGGTGATCCGCTTCTCCGAGACCGGCGAGGGCGTGCCCAGCGACTGCGCGAAGAAGCTGACCCGCAGCTCCTCGATCATCCAGCGGATCGCCCGCACCTCCGGGGACGGCTCCCGCCCGGCCGGCACGGCCGCCAGCAGCTCCCCGTAGGCCTGCTGGACCTGCTGCACCTTCAGCAGCTGCTGGGCGTCCCGCTGCGGGTGGTTGGGCAGCGCCTCCAGCCGGCGGTCCACCGCCAGCAGGTAGCGCTTGAGGTCGGGCAGCCGCTGCCAGCCGGTCCCGGTGACGAAGCCGGGGTGCACCAGCGAGGCCAGGTGCAGCCGGATGTCGTTCACCGCGTTCAGCAGCACCGGGCTGCTCACCGACTTCAGCCGGGTCGAGGCCTTGTGGAAGGCGATCAGCGCGGTGGCGGTCTTCAGCGTGGTGTCCGCCGACAGGTCGTACAGATCGGCCCGGACCTTGTCGCGCAGCACGCCGAACGCCGCCTCGTCCCAGGCCGGACCGCCGGCCAGGGTCATCAGCCGGTCCGCCGCGCAGGCCACCACGTCCTCGAACAGCGCCGGGATCGAACCGTGCGGGTTGTACGACAGCGCGAGCTTGGCCTGGTTGCCCAGCCGGCCCTGGATCGACTTGGCGGGCGAGTTGGTGGAGAGCACCAGCAGCCGCCGGGTGCCCTCCCACATCGCCTGCTGCTGCGCCTCCGGGGTGTCGAACAGCCGGATGCCGACCGTCTCCCGCTCGTCCACCAGCGCCGGGTAGGCGCGCAGCGAGTGGCCCCGGGAGCGCTGCTCGAAGGTGCGTTGCAGCACCGGCAGGCCCTCCGGCCAGGCGGTCAGCCCGGAGCGCTCGATGCCCCGGCCGGAGGCGGCCGAGGAGAGCGTCTCCTTCAGCTTCGGGTTGAGGCGCTGCCGCAGCTCCTCCAGGTCCTTGGACTCGGCGAGCCTCTTGCGGCCGTCCACCACCCGGAAGGTCACCTTGAGGTGCTCGGGGACCCGTTCCTCGTCCCAGGCCTCCGGGGGCACCGTGACGGCCGTCAGCCGCTTCAGGGCGTGCTCCAGGGCCGGGAGCAGGGGTTCCTGGCGCTCCTGGTGGTTCCTCAGCTCGCGCAGCGCGGCGCGGGCGTAGTCCGGGGCGGGCACGAAGTTGCGCCGCACCGCCTTCGGCAGCGCCTTGATCCAGGCGGTGACCAGTTCCTCGCGCAGGCCCGGGATCTGCCAGTCGAAGCCCTCCGCGGTGACCTGGTTGAGCACCGGCAGCGGGATGTGCACGGTCACGCCGTCCGCGTCGCTGCCCGGCTCGAACTGGTAGGTGAGCTTGAACCGGAGGGCGCCCTGCTGCCAGTAGTCCGGGTAGTCGGCCTCGGTGACGCCGTCGGCGGCGTCGTTGATCAGCATCGACTTCTCGAAGTTGAGCAGGTCGGGCTGCTCCCGGCGGGCCTGCTTCCACCAGGAGTCGAAGTGCCGGGTGGAGACGACGTCGTCGGGCAGCCGGCCGTCGTAGAAGTCGAACAGGGTCTGGTCGTCGACCAGGATGTCCCGGCGGCGGGCCCGGTTCTCCAGCTCCTCGACCTCGCTGAGCAGCTTGCGGTTCTCGGCGAAGAAGCGGTGGTGGGTCTCCCAGTCGCCCTCGACCAGGGCGTTGCGGATGAACAGCTCGCGACAGAGCTCGGGGTCGATCCGGCCGTAGTTGACCTTGCGCTGCGCGACCACCGGCACCCCGTAGAGGGTGACCTTCTCGAAGGCCATGACGGCCCCGGCCTTCTTCTCCCAGTGCGGCTCGCTGTGGCTTCGCTTCACCAGGTGTCCGGCCAGCGGCTCGACCCACTCCGGCTCGATCTTCGCGTTGATCCGGGCCCAGAGCCGGGAGGTCTCCACCAGTTCGGCGGACATCACCCAGCGCGGCGGCTTCTTGAACAGGCCCGAGCCGGGGAAGACCGCGAACCGGGCGCCGCGCGCGCCGCCGTACTCGCGCTTCTCCACGTCGTACAGGCCGATGTGGGAGAGCAGGCCGGCCAGCAGCGACTGGTGGATCCGGTCGGCGTCCGGCTCGGCGTCCTCGTGCGCCTCCTCGATGGTGACGCCCAGCTGCTTGGCGACCGTGCGCAGCTGGGAGTAGATGTCCTGCCACTCCCGTATCCGCAGGTAGTTGAGGAACTCGGCCTTGCACATCCGGCGGAACGCGGAGGAGGAGAGCTCGCGCTGCTGCTCGCGCACGTAGCGCCACATGGACAGGAAGGAGAGGAAGTCGGAGGTCTCCGAGCCGAACCGGCGGTGCCGCTCGTCGGCGGCCTGGCGCTTCTCGGCGGGGCGCTCGCGCGGGTCCTGGATGGAGAGCGCGGCGGCGATCACCATGACGTCGCGCACGCAGCCGTTCTTGTCTGCCTCCAGCACCATCCGGGCCATCCGGGGATCCACCGGGAGCTGGGACAGCTTGCGGCCGAGCGGGGTGAGCCGCTTGCGGACGTCCTTCTCGTCCGGGTCGATCGCGCCCAGCTCGTGCAGCAGGCTGATGCCGTCCTTGATGTTGCGGGAGTCCGGCGGGTCCAGGAACGGGAAGGCGGCGATGTCGCCGAGGCCGGCGGCGGTCATCTGGAGGATGACCGAGGCCAGGTTGGTGCGCAGGATCTCGGCGTCGGTGAACTCGGGGCGGGAGAGGAAGTCCTCCTCCGAGTAGAGCCGGATGCAGATGCCGTCCGAGGTGCGGCCGCAGCGGCCCTTGCGCTGGTTGGCGCTGGCCTGGCTGATCGCCTCGATCGGCAGCCGCTGGACCTTGGTGCGGTGGCTGTAGCGGGAGATCCGGGCGGTGCCCGGGTCGATCACGTACTTGATGCCGGGGACGGTGAGGCTGGTCTCGGCGACGTTGGTGGCCAGCACGATCCGGCGGGAGCCGGAGCGCTGGAAGACCTTGTGCTGCTCGGCGGAGCTCAGCCGGGCGTACAGCGGCAGGATCTCGGTGCTCTTCAGCTTCAGCTTGGCGAGCGCGTCGGCGGTGTCGCGGATCTCGCGCTCGCCGGAGAGGAAGACCAGGATGTCGCCCGGGCCCTCGGCCTGGAGCTCCTCGGCGGCGTCGCAGATCGCCTGGACCTGGTCGCGGTCGCGGTCCGCCTCGTCGCCGTCGCCTTCCTCGTCGTTCTCGTCGACGATCGGGCGGTAGCGGACCTCGACCGGGTAGGTGCGGCCGGAGACCTCGACGATCGGGGCGTCCTCGAAGTGCCGGGAGAACCGCTCCGGGTCGATGGTCGCCGAGGTGATGATCACCTTGAGGTCGGGGCGGCGGGGCAGCAGCTGCTTGAGGTAGCCGAGCAGGAAGTCGATGTTGAGGCTGCGCTCGTGGGCCTCGTCGATGATCAGGGTGTCGTACTGGCGCAGCTCGCGGTCGGTCTGGATCTCGGCGAGCAGGATGCCGTCGGTCATCAGCTTGACCAGGGTGTCCGGGCCGACCTGGTCGGTGAACCTGACCTTCCAGCCGACCGCCTCGCCGAGCGGGCTGCGCAGCTCCTCGGCGACCCGCTCGGCCACCGTGCGGGCGGCGATCCGGCGCGGCTGGGTGTGGCCGACCAGGCCGCGTACGCCGCGGCCCAGCTCCAGGCAGATCTTCGGGATCTGGGTGGTCTTGCCGGAGCCGGTCTCGCCCGCCACGATCACCACCTGGTGGTCGCGGACGGCTTCGAGGATCTCGTCCCTCTTCTGGCTGACCGGCAGCTCGGCGGGGTAGTCGATGGCCGGCACCGCGGCGCGGCGGCGCTCGACCAGCAGCTCGGCCCTGGCGATGTCGGAGGCGATCTCGGCGGCGATCTTCGCGCGGGCCTCGGGCTTGCGGACCCGGCGCGCGCCGTCCAGCCGGCGGCCGATCCGCACCTGGTCGCGCAGGGTCAGTTCGGGCAGGCGCGCGGCCAGCTCGCCGATGCCGGGGCCCTCGCTCCGGGGGGACTCGGCGGCGGACTGGACTGCGGGAGAACTCACGGCGGGCATCCCTCTAGGTTCGCAAGGAGATGCGGCGGAGCGCACCTCGGTTTTCGAGCGCCTCCAGTGTCACAGGGGACGCCCGTCCGCTGCCAACCCCGGCGCGGGGCGTCGCCGGCACCGTCCGCCGACGGGCGGTCGCCGTGCGTGAGGGACGGGGCTGCGTGCCCGCGCCCCGGGTTGGGGATGCCGCGACCCGGGGCGTGGACGCGGTGCCGGCCGGAGGGCTCGGTCCTCCCGGAGGACGAAGCCGCGGACCAGCCGGGCCCGGGCCTCGGCCCGCTCGCGGACGACGACGTGGCCGCTGTCGATCTCCGCGTGGGTGCTGCCGGTGATCGGGTCGGCGAGCTCGCGGGTGGGGCCGGCCGGGACGGTGGCGTCCCGGGTGCGGCCGATGACCAGGGTGCGGGGCGGTGGTCCGGGGCAGCAGCGGGCGGATGCCGACGCGCGGGCTGAGGTCGACGTGGCGCAGCGCCCCCGGTCGGCTGGTCGCCTGCCGACCGGCCGAAGGCGTCGGCGTCGCCGCGGACGGCGCGCCAGGTGGTCATGTGGGTGCGCGGGCGGGCGTCGTCGGGGCGGCTCCGGCCGGCCGTGAGCACCGGGCTGCGCGCCAGTTCGGGGCGCATGCGGCGACGGTGAGCGCGACCGTCGAGCCGAGCGAGAGGCCGACCACGCCGGCCGGGCCGTCGCCGGCCGCCCCGATCACGGCGGAGATCTGCTCGGGGAGCAGTTCGGGGGTCGGCTCGCGGCCGGCGTCCTCGGTGTCGCCGCAGCCGGCGAAGTCCGGCAGCAGGACGGCGCGGACGCCGGTGAGGCCGCCGGCGAGGTGGCCGAAGGCGCCCGCGGCGCCGAAGCCGCTGAGCCGCGCACGGCGGCGTCGGGATCCCGGGGCCGGGATCCCGACGGGCGTTCAGTCCCGCAGCGCGCGGTCCACCAGGGCGGCGGCGGCGCCGGTGTACCCGGCCGGGTCGCACAGCCCGGCGACCTCGGCCGGGGTGAAGTGCCCGGCCAGCTCGGCCTGTTCGCCGAGCACCTCGGCCAGCGGCCGGCCCTCCCGGTCGGCGGTCAGCGAGACCTCGGTGAGCAGCTGCTTGGCCACGGCCTTGCCCAGCTTCGGCGCCAGCCGGGCGGCGATCCGCTCGGAGACCAGCTGTCCGCCGGTGAGCTCCAGGTTGGCCCGCATCCGCTCCGGGCGCACCAGCAGGCCCTCGGCCAGCTCCACCGAGGTGTGCGCGGCGCCGCCGGCCAGCCGCAGGCACTCGCGCAGCAGCAGCCACTCGGCGTGCCAGGCGCCGCCGGAGCGCTCGTCCTCGGTGACCAGGCACTGGGTCAGCCCGGCGGCCAGCACCGGCACCTGGAGCGCTGCGCTGCGCAGCAGGGTGGAGAGCACCGGGTTGCGCTTGTGGGGCATCGCCGAGGAGGCGCCGCGCCCGGTGGCGGCCGGCTCGACCACCTCGCCGACCTCGGTGCGGGTCAGCGACTGCACGTCCACCGCGATCTTGCCGAGCGCCCCGGTGGTGAAGGCCAGCGCGGCGGCCAGGTCGGCCATCGGGGTGCGCAGCGCGTGCCAGGGCAGCGCGGGGCGGGCCAGGCCGGTCTCCGCCGCGAAGGCGTCCACCAGCCGGTCCAGGTAGCCGCCGGCCTCGACCTCCGGGTCCGGGCCGTCCAGCCGGGCGTACTCCAGGTAGCCGGCCAGGGTACCGGCGGCGCCGCCGAGCGCGACCGGCAGGCCGTCGGCCAGTACGGCGGCGAGCCGGCGGTCGGCGTCCAGCACCAGCTGCCGCCACCCGGCCGCCTTGAGGCCGAAGGTGGTGGGCACCGCCTGGAGGGCCAGGGTGCGTCCGGCCAGCACGGTGTCCCGGTGGTCGGCGGCCAGGGCGGCGAGCGCACGGGCGGTGCGGTCCAGGTCGGCGCGGATCAGCGTCAGGGCGCGGGCGGCGACCAGCATCGCGCCGGTGTCCAGGATGTCCTGGCTGGTCGAGCCGCGGTGCACGTACTCGGCGGCGGCCGGGTCCTCGGCGGCCACCACCCGGGCCAGCGCCTGGACCAGGCCGACCACCGGGTTGGCGGTCTCCCGGGAGGCCAGCGCGAGGGCGCGGACGTCGAAGTGCTCGGCGCGGGCGGCCCGGGTGATCGCGGCGGCCGCGGCGGGGGGCACCGTGCCGAGCCCGGCCTGGGCGCGGGCCAGCGCGGCCTCCGCGTCCAGCATGGCCTGGAGCCAGGCGCGGTCGGCCACGGCGGCCTCCACCGGGGTGCCGGCCCGGACGGGCGAGAGCAGTCCGGAGTCGGTGTCCGCCGGGGTCGGGGCGGGGTGCTGGTCGGTCATACGACGACGCCTCTCGGTTCGGTCTCGTCCGTCTCGTCGGTCTCGCCCACGGTGAACGTCCCGGCGGCGCCGTCGGTGCCTTCGGTGCCGTCGGTCGCTCGGGTGCGCGACGGGCCGGCGGCCGGCCACTCGGGGGCGGGGGAGAGCGCCAGCACCGCGCGGGCGATGGCGTCGGAGTCGCCCAGGGTCACCGAGTCGACGCCGGGGCGGATGCCGGCGGCGGTCACCCAGTGCACCGACTCGGTGGGCACGCCGTACGCGAAGCGGCGCGGGTGCGCCCGGCCGCGGGCGTCCAGCAGCCGGTAGGGCCGCTCGGTGACGGCGAGGCCGCCGCTCTGGTGGTCGCCGCCGGGCCCGCCGGGGATCCGGTACGGGGCGCACTGCTCGGTGTCCAGCAGGTGGCGCAGCAGCGGGTCCTCGGTGCGGCGCAGGTCGGGCTCGGGCAGCCGGGCCTCGACCAGCACCGAGGCCCGCACCGGCGGGCCGGGGACGGCGGTGGAGTGCGCGGTGAACGCCGGGTCGACCGGGTCGATCCTGATCTCGGTGCCGGGGCCGAGGAGTTCCAGGACGCCGGCCTCGATCAGCGCGATCAGCTGCTCGATCCGCTCGGCCGGCGGGCCGATGGACAGGAAGGCGTTCAGCGGGGTGTACCAGCCGTCGAGGTCGTCCCGGTAGGAGGCGCCCTCGATGCCGCCGTGGTCGACCGCGAGCCGGATCTCGTTGCGCAGGTCGCGCAGCACGTCCAGGGCGGCCTTGAGCGGGCCGCTGAGGTTTCCGGCCCGGGCCTCGGCGACGTCCTGGCGCAGGTGGCCGAGCAGCCAGTCGCGGAAGTCCGCGCGGTCGGTGAACTCCCTTCCGGCGTAAGGGCGGGAGAGCCGGTCCCAGCTCCACCGCTCGGCCGGCGGGAGGCCGTACGCGTCGAGCACCGCGGTCGGGTCGGCGGCGGTCAGGAACCGGTCGGTGAAGGCCGCGCGCTCGGCGCCGCGGGCCTTGGCGGTGAGCAGCGCGCCGTAGTAGACGGCCTCCACCTCGCGGGAGACCAGCGGCCAGAGGTCCGTGGCGAAGCGCACCGGCTCGCCCCGGCGGGCGCGTTCGCGCAGCGCGGCGACCACCTCGGTGGTGAGCAGTCGCGGCAGGTGGCGTCCGTAGGCGCCCTTCTCGTTCTCGCCGCGCGCGTGGTACGGCACGCCGCGCCGGGAGGTGGCGTAGAGCCTCGGCTCGGTGCCGGAGGGCCGGTAGACCAGGGCGCCGTCCACCCGCTCGAAGTGGCCGCCCCGGCCGAGCGTGAACAGCGCCATGTGGTCGAAGAAGTTGAGGCCGAGGCCGCGCAGCAGGACGCTCTGGCCCGGTCTGGTGCCGATGTGGACGTCGGCGGGGTTGGCGGGGGTGATGTAGTCGAGGTGGTGGATCCGGGCCAGGCTGGCGGTGCGCGCCTCGCGCGGGGTGAGCCGGGCGGGGACGTGGCCCTGGGCGAGCACGACGGCGTCCAGCCGGTTCAGCCGGGTGCCGTCCTCCAGCCGGACGCCCTGCGGGCCGCCGGGGAAGCCGTGCGCGTCGGCCATCGCGACCGCCCGGGAGCGGTGCACCCGGACGGTCACGGTGGGCGGGGCGGCGGCGACCACGGCCCGGAAGGCGTCGTGCAGGTACTGCCCGTAGAAGGCCCGGGTCGGGTAGGTGTTCGGGCCGAGGTCGGCCGCCTCGGCCCGGGTCTGGTCGTCGTGGCGGGCCGGTCGGCCGTCCGGGCTGCCCTCCTGGGCAAGTGATCTGGCCCATTCGTACAGGCTCGGGCCGGGTTCGACCGGGCCCTCGATCCGTACGCTGTCGTCGGTGTACACGGTGATCTGCGAGGCCACCGTGTTCATCAGGAGGTGCCGGGACTGGTCGGTGCGCCAGACCCGGCCCGCGCCGGGGGGCGCCGGGTCCACCAGGTGCACGGTGACGGAGGCCCCGGCGGGCCTGCTTCGTTCGTTCGCGCAGAGCCGTTCCAGTACCGAGAGGCCGCGCGGACCTGCGCCGATGACGCAGATCTGGAGATGACGGTCGATCATGCCCACGACTCGCCATCGTAGTTGTGATGATCTGATGATGAAAAGGTCTTGACTCCGTGCACCCAGGCCACTAGCTCGTGCGGCCCGCCTTCGGAGAGCCCGCGGAGCAGCCCGTTGCGGGCCTCGGCGGCCCCGCCCGCCGGGTGCCGGAGCCTGGTCGACTCCCGGGCGGCCCGTTGCACGGCCGCGGTGCGGGCGCGCAGTTCGGCGGCGAACGAGCCGAAGGCCGCCGCGAGCGCGCCGGTGCCGTCGGCCGGCTCGCCGGCAGCACCGCGTCCGCCAGCGCCCGGCGGGCGCCGTTCGCAGCGTAGTGCAGCATCGGGTGGGCGGCGCCGCCGAGCAGCACCACCCGGCCGTCGTTCGGCCGGTCCGTCCGGGCCGGCCGCCGGGGTTCCCGGCAACGGTCCGCGGCCGTTCCGGGCTCTGACGGGGCGAGGAGGTACTCATGGGAGCCAAGAAGGCCGAGCGGGACGCGGAGTTCAACGCGTTCGTGACCGGTGCCTGGCCACGTCTGCTGCGCACGGCGTTCCTGCTGACCGGGGACCGCTATCTGGCGGAGGACGTGGTGCAGACCGCGCTGGAACGGACCTACGTCGCCTGGGGGCGGGTCACCAGGGCCGACGAGCCGTACGCCTACGTGCGCCGGATCGTGGTGAACGAGCACGCCCGCCGCTTCCGGCGCCGGGTGCCGGAGCAGCTGGTCACCGCCGTGCCGGAGCGATCCGGGCCGGACGGTTTCGAGCGGCTGGACGACCGGGCCGCGCTGCTGGAGGCGCTCGGCACGCTGCCGCCCGGACAGCGCCAGGCGGTGGTGCTGCGGTACTGGGAGGACCTGAGCGAGTCCCAGGCCGCCGCCGCGATGGGCTGCTCGGTGGGCACGGTCAAGAGCCAGGCCTCGAAGGGCGTCGCCAAGCTGCGCGGGCTCTCCTCACTCATCGGCATGACGAGCATCGGAGGTGCGGCATGAACCACGACGGCACGCCCGCGGACACGGCGGGCACGGCGGACACCGCGGTCGAGGAGGGCGGGGAGGTGGCGCTGGCGCTGGCCGGGCTGGCCCGGACGCTGGAGGCCGGCCCGGCACCGTACGCGGCCGTGCTGGCCGGCGGCCGGCGGCGGGTGGTCCGACGGCGGGCGTCGCTGAGCGGCGCGCTGGCGCTGGCCCTGGTCGCCGCGTTGGGCGGGGTCGCGGCGGTGAACGGCGGGGTGGGCGGCGGTGCCGGTGCATCGACGGACGGCGCCACGGCGGTCGTGGTCTCCTCCGCCGCCTCCGCCGTCCTGGTCCCGGGCGCCGCCCCGGTCGCGCAGGACCCCCGCGACCCCTTGGACCCGGTCCGGACCCGGGTGCTCGCGGGCACCGTGGACGGCCGGCCGTGGAGCGTCTGGGCGGCCCTGTGGCCGGCCCCGGGCATGGAGCGGATGCACGAACAGGCGCGGCTGATCTGGGCGGAGGACGCCTCCGCCGGCTCCACCTGGCCGGCGCCGACCAAGGAGTACATCGACCAGTACGGGCGCCCGGACGCGGACCGCGTGGTCTTCTACTACGTCCTGGACGGCACGCGGCTGGCGACTCCGGCGCAGGCCCTGCTCACACCGCCGGGCTCCGCGCCGGGCTTCGTCGACGCCCCGGACGAGCCGTTCTCCAAGGTCTGGCTGGGCCGCCAGTCCAAGAACGGCGAGGCCGACCCGCTGTTCCACGTCCCCAAGGCCCAGGCCGGCCTGGTCCGCCCGGACGCCGCCCGCGCCGAGGTGCGGTGGAGCGACGGCGTCACCGCCGAGCCCGGCGTGCTCGCCTTCGGCGACTCCGGGGCCCGCTGGATCGCCGTCGCCAAGCGGGGTGTCCCGGCCGAGCTCCGGCTCTACGCCGCCGACGGCTCGCTGATCGCCTCCGACGAGACGTGGCTGGACAGCTGACGGAGCCGGGGGCCCGCCGGTGCCGGGGGCCGGGAAGCCCGCAGCACCGGCCGGCCTCCGTCAGTGCACGCCGAGCGAACTCGGCCGGGGCGTGCGGTCCGGGGCGGCCGGCAGCCGGCGCCGGATGTGCTGGGCGGTGAGCGCGAGCGGCAGGTAGCCGAGCGCGGAGGCCGAGGCGTGGGCCCGGTCGGCGAAGTCGGCGGCCCGGCCGAACTCGCCCTGCTGGAGGGCCGCTTCGGCGAGTCCGACCAGCGCGTGCAGCTCGGCCCGCCGGTAGCCGAGCCGGCCGGCCAGGGTGAGCGCGGCGCCGTACCTGGCGGCGGCGGTGGCCGGGCAGTCGACGGCCAGCGCGGCGGCGCCGGTGGCGTTGAGGCACTCGGCCTCGGTCCAGCGGTCGCCGTGCGCCTCGGCCGCGTGCAGGGCCTCCCGGGCCGAGGCGTGGGCCTCCTCGGCCCGCCCGGCCTCGGCGTGCAGCACGCTGAGGATCGCCAGCACCAGCGCCTCGGCCCGCCGGTGGTTGCCGGTACGGCCGAGCGAGAGCGCCGCCCGCAGCGACTGGAGGGCGTTCCCCGGCCGGCCCAGCGCGGCGTGCGCCATGCCGAGCTCGACCAGCGCCATGGTCTCCAGGGCCTCCGAGCGACTGGTGCGGGCCAGCCGCAGGCAGCGGGTGTAGTGGCGGTAGGCCTCGGGGCGGTTGCCCGAGTCGAACTCGGTCCGGGCGAGCGCGGCGAGCGAGACGGCCAGGCCGATCGGGTCGCCGTTGCGGGTGTGCAGCCCGACGGCCGCGGTGAGCAGCGTCCTGGCCTCGGCCAGGGTGCCGCGGATCCAGGCGGCGCGGCCGAGCTGGTCGAGCGCCGCCGCCTCGATCTGCGGCCGGCCGAGTTCCCGGCCGAGCGACAGTGCCAGCCGGGCGTAGCCCTCGCCGTCCGTGACCAGGGCGGAGTTGTGCTTGGCGTCGCTGAGGTTGAGCAGCATGACCGCCTCGGCGCCGCGGTCCCCGGCCCGCCGGGCGGCGGCCAGGCCGGACTCGGCCAGCCGGCACCACTCGGCCAGCAGGGCGTGCTGCTTGCAGAACCCCCGCAGCGCGTCGGCGAGTTGCCAGGCGACCGGGAGCGGTCCCGACTCGGCGGCGTAGCGGACGGCGGCGGTCAGGTTGGCGAACTCCGCGCGCAGGTCCGCACCGCCCTCCTCCCGGGAGGCGCAGCCCGGGTCCGGGGTGACCACGCCCGCCTGGTCGACGCTGCGGCGCGGGGCGAGGCCGCCGGCGCCCGCCGCCGCGGCGGTCGCCACGTACCAGCCGAACAGCCGGCCCAGCGCGGCGGTCCGGTCGACGGCCGTCAGCCGCTGGTGGGCGTGCTCGTGGGCGAACAGCTGGAGCAGCTCGTGCGGGAAGCGGTAGCGGTCGTCCACCCGCTCCAGCAGGTTGGCGACCTCCAGCTCGCGCAGCTGCCGGCCGGCCGTGGCCGCCGTCGAGCCGGTCATCGTGGCGGCGGCGGCCACCGTGAAGTCCGGCCCGGGGACGAGTCCGAGCAGGCAGAAGAAGCTGCGCACATCGGGGCGGAGCAGGTCGTAGGAGAGGCCGAGCGAGCCGGCCAGCGCGGTCTGCGCCTCGTCCGGGATGGAGAGCGCGGCCACCCGGTCGACGGCCAGCTCCCGGGCGATCCGGCCGAGCGGGACGTCGGAGCGGTAGGCGGCGTTGGCGGCGACGATCCGCAGGGCCAGCGGCAGCCCGGCGCAGAGCCGGACGATCTCGTCCACGGCGGCCGTGTCGTCGCCCTGCCCGGGGTGGAGCAGCGCGTCGACCAGCCGGCGCGCCTCGGCGGCGGGCAGCACCGGTACGACCAGCCGGTGCGCGCCCTCCCGGACGGTCAGGCTGACCAGCCGGCGCCGACTGGTGACCAGCACCGCGCTGCCGCCGCCGCCCGGCAGCAGCGGCCGGACCTGGTCGGCGTCCCGGGCGTTGTCCAGCACCACCAGCACGCTGCGGCCGGCCAGCAGGGAGCGGTAGAGGCCGATCCGCTCGTTGAGCCCCTGCGGTACCCGCTCGGCGGGCACCCCGAGCGCCCGCAGGAAGCCGCCGAGGACCTCGGCGGGGCCGCCCTGCGCGGCCCGTCCGTGGCCGTGCAGGTCGATGAAGAGCTGGCCGTCCGGGAACAGTGCCGCGGCCCGGTGGGCGACGTGCAGGGCGAGCGCGGTCTTGCCGACCCCGGCGGTGCCCTCCAGGCAGACCAGCGGCAGGGTGCCGTCGGTGGGGCGCAGCAGTTCGGCGAGGCGGTCGATGTGGTCCCGGCGTCCGGTGAAACCCCGGGGTCCGGGCGGGAGCTGGGCCGGTCTGGGAGTGTCCGGCGCGGCCGACCGGGGCTCCTGGGCGGGCGCCGGGCCCGGCCGCGGCTCCGCCGGCGGGGCCGGGCCCGGTGCGGACCCGGCCGGCTCCGCCGGGGCCAGCCGCAGCACCCGCTCCTGGGCGGCCCGCAGGTGCGGTCCCGGGTCCAGGCCGTGCTCCTCGGCGAGCAGCCGGCGGACCCGCTCGTACACCTCCAGCGCCTCCGCCTGCCGTCCGGACTGGGCCAGCGCCAGCACCAGCTGCGCCTGGAAGCGTTCGCGCAGCGGGTGTTCGGCCGCCAGTCGGCGCAGTTCCGGGATCCGGCCGGCCAGCCGGCCCAGCTCCAGCTCCAGGTCGAAGAGGTCCTCCAGGGCGCCCAGCCTGGCCTCGGCCAGCCGCAGCCGCAGCGGCTCGATCCCCGGCCCGTCGACGCCCTGGGCGAGCGGTCCGCGCCAGAGCGCCACCGCCTCGGTGAACGCCTCCGCGCCGCCCGCCGCGTCGCCGGTCGTCCGCCGCGTCCGCCCGTCGGCGAGCAGTTCCTCGAACCGCTCGACGTCCACCGTGCCGGACGCGGCGAGGACGTACCCGGCGTCCGTCCAGGCCAGGGTGGCCAGCCCGGCGAGCGCCCGGCGCAGCCCGGAGACGTACTTCTGCACCAGGTTGACGCTCCGTCCCGGGGCTTCGGCGCCCCAGACCAGGCTGACGATCCGTTCGGTGCGCACCGGGCGCCCGCTGTTGAGCAGCAGCACGGCCAGTACCGCCCGCTGCCGGGGCGGTCCCAGGTCCGCCGCGCTCTGTCCCCGTCTGACCCGTACCGGTCCGAGCACCTCGAACCACACGTCGTCAGCCAACGCTCCCCCCAAAGCAGTTGTGACGTCTCGCCCCCACGCGGACGTTACCACCGGGCGGGGGGCTGAACCCGGATCGTTATCTCTTCGTTTGTGTAAGCCCAGCCGATCTTGGGCAGGGACATGACCGGCGTTCATCCCGCCCCGTTCCCCGGGTGGCCCCCGCCCCGCGCCGCCCCCGCGCGCCGCTTCCCGGAGCCTTCCCGACCCCTTCCCGGCGCCTTCAGCGGACGGTCAGCGCGTGGCCGGACAGTTGCCGCAGGCCGGGAACCGCGAGGACCCCGGCCGGCGCCGCCGGGGGGACCGGCCCGACGCACCGAGGCAGACCGAGCCACCCTTTCGCGCCTTCAATCCGGGAAACCGACGTTGCCCACGGGGGGATACACCATGAACGCCACGCCCGAGTTGCTGAGACTGCCGGACTCCGACGAGTCCCTGGGCCACCGGCCCGCCGCCGAGCTGAGGTTCGACTCCACCGTTCCGCGCGACCTGGTGCACCGCGCCGCCATCGCCGAGGTGTTCGTCACCGACTCGGCCCGGGTCGGCGACCCGGACCCGGCGAGCGACGAGCACACCTTCGAGGTCGCGGCCCAGCTGCCGCGCGGCCACGTCGTCGGCGAGCGCGGCGGGAGCTACGACTTCCTGCTGCTGGTCGAGGTCCTGCGCCAGTCCGGCGTGCTGGTCGCGCACCGCTACCTGGACGTGCCGCTGGACCGCGCCTTCATCTTCAGCGCCCTGAACCTCACCATCTCCGGCCTGGAGGCCCTGCGGATCGGCCCGCGCCCGGCGCACGCCGTGCTCTCCACCACCGTCCGCCCCAAGCGCAACCCGGCCGGCCGGGTGCTCGGCTTCGACTTCACCGGCACCTTCTGGCTGGACGGCGAGGCGGCCATCGTCGGCTCGGGCTCGCTGACCTTCGTCACCAACCGGGCCTTCCAGATGCTGCGGGCCGGCAACCGCAAGAAGCTGGACGGGCGTTCGCCGCGCCACCCGCAGCTGCTGCGCTCCGCGCCGTCCCTGGTCGGACGGCGGGACGCGTTCAACATCGTGCTGACCGAGCCGTCCGTCAGCGAGTCCGGCACCGCCTCGGCGATGCTCGTGGTGGACACCGACCACCCCCACCTGTTCGACCACCAGCTGGACCACGTGCCCGGCAACCTCCAGCTGGAGGCGGCCCGCCAGCTCTCCGTGGCCGCCGTCGCCAAGCTGCACGGACTGCCCGCCGAGAGCCTGGTGGTCACCGCGGCGCGGGCCGAGTTCTCCGACTTCGCCGAGCTGGACCTGGTGACCAAGGCGGTCGCCGAGGTCGGCGACGCCAGCTTCGACGGCGCGCTCGGCGCCGTCACCGTCCCGGTCGTGATCACCGTCTCCCAGGAGGGGAACACCGTCGCCTCCCTCGCCATCGAGGTGACCCAGTGGAGCTGAACCACCTCGTCCCGTCCGCCGACGGCATCGACACCGTGGTCCTCGACTACGGCGGGGTGCTGACCAACCCGCTCGCCGAGACCTTCACCGAGTTCGGCATGCGCACCGGCCTGGACCTCCAGGCCGTCGGCACCGCCTTCGCGGCCGCCACCGCGCGCTACGGGATCAGCCCGATGGCCGAGCTGGAGGTCGCGGCGATCACCGAACAGGAGTTCACCGAGCGGCTGCTGGCCGAGCTGCCGCCCGGCTCCGCCGCCGCCCTCGGCGGCCGGCCGTTCGGCGAGCTGTGGTTCCAGGGCCGCCGGGCCAACGCCGGACTCGTGGACTTCGTCCGCCAGTTGAGGGCCGGCGGCTACCGGACGGCGCTGCTCACCAACAACGTGGTGGAGTGGCGCCCCCGGTGGCAGGCCACCCTCCCGGTGGCGGAGCTCTTCGACGCGGTCGTCGACTCCTCGGCCGAGCGGGTCCGCAAGCCGGACGCGGAGCTCTACCTGCGGCTGCTGGAGCGGCTGGACACCCCGGCCGGGCGCTGCCTCTTCATCGACGACACGGCCGAGAACCTCGACGCCGCCCGGCGGCTCGGCTTCCACACCGTGCTCTTCGAGAACACCGCGCAGACCGTCCGCGAGGTCTCCGAGCGGCTCACCGCCCAGGCCCTGCGCGAACTCTCCAACCGGCTGGGACACCCCCTGGTGGAGGACCTCGGCCGCCCGGCCGACGGGGCGCTCCGATGACGGCGGCGCCGCAGGTCCTCGTGGTCGGCGCCGGCCCCACCGGACTGACCGCGGCCTGCGCGCTGCTCCAGCACGGCGTGCCGGTCCGCCTGGTGGACCGCCGGGAGTGCTTCGCCGCCGAGCCCAAGGCCCTGGTGATGTGGAGCGGCGCCCTGGAGGCGCTGCACCGCCTCGGCGTGGCCGACGCGGTCGCCGAGCGGGCCCTGCCGCTCACCGGCGCCTCGTACTGGTCGAACGGCCGCCGGCTGGCCGGCGTCTCCTTCGGCACGTTGGCCGACACCCGCTTCCCCGGGCCGCTCTGCGTGCCCCAGCCGGTCACCGAGGAACTGCTCTACGAGCGGCTGCTCGGCCTCGGCGGGCGGGTCGAGTGGGCCACCCGGGCCACCTCGGTCGAGGTGGCCGGGGACCGGGCGGTGGTCCGGCTGGAGTCGGCCGGCGGCGCCGAGACCGTCTCCGTCCCCTGGCTGATCGGCGCCGACGGCGTCCGCAGCACGGTCCGCGAGGCGATCGGCATCCCCTACGAGGGCAGCAGCTACGACCGGGAGTTCGTGCTCGGCGACGGCCGGATCGCCGGCGACCTGCCGCCCACCGAGGCGCAGTACCACCTCGGCCCGGACGGCGTGCTGGTCCTGGTCGCGCTGCCCGAGGGCGGCCACCGGATCTTCTTCGACCTGCCCCCGGGCAGCCGGACCGGACCGCCGGACGACGCCGAGCTCCAGCAGCTCCTGGACGCCCGCGGCCGGGGCCGCTGGACCGTCCAGGAGACCTGGTGGACCAGCCGCTTCCGGGTGCACACCAAGGTGGCCGCCCGGTTCCGGCACGGCCCGGTCTTCCTGGCCGGGGACGCCGCGCACGCCCACAGCCCGGCCGGCGGCCAGGGCCTCAACACCGGCGTCCAGGACGGCTTCGACCTCGGCTGGAAGCTGGCCGCCGTGCTGCGCGGCGGCGACCCGGCGCTGCTCGACAGCTACGACCCGGAGCGCCGCCCCACCTCCGCCCGGGCGGTGCGCAACTCCGAGCGGCAGACGAAGCTCTGGCTGCTCAAGCCGCGCCCGGCCCGCGCTCTGCGCGACCTGCTGCTCGGCGCACTCTCCCGCAGCGGCGCCCTGGAACGCCGCATCGTTCCGGAACTCGCCCAGCTGGACCTCGATCTGACGGCCAGTCCGGCCGTCGGGCGCACGCCCGCGCCGGGCGGTCCGACCCCCGGCCGACGGCTCGGTGACGCACCGCTCCGCCCGGTGGGCGGGACCGGTGCCACCTCCCTGCACGGCTACCTCGCGACCGGCCGGCACACGGTGCTGGTCGCCGGGGCCGGGCAGGAGGCCGCGACGGCGGCCGAGGAGGCCGCCACCGAGCTGACCCGGCGCGGCGTGCGCGACCTCGCCGACGTGCTGCTCCTGCTCCCGCCGGACGGGCCGCTGCCCGCCCCGGCGGGGCCGGCCGGCCACGACCTCGCGGCCGGCCGGCTTCCCGGCGGGCAGGCCGGGGCGGCGGCCCTGGCCTGCCACCTCCGTCCGCACGGTGTGGTGGCCCGGGTC
>NZ_JBHVER010000081.1:0-31644 GCF_042802195.1 Kitasatospora sp. NPDC057500
CCGCGAGGCCGTGCGCGGGGCGGAGCGGCGACGGCTGCCCGCGCTGTCAAGCGCCGGGCACTATCGGTCCGGAACCGCTAGGGCCACGAAAGGAAGCGAATCCAGTCGATCTTGCCGACTGGTTAGGCTTTCAAATGTTCTCACGGTTAAAGTCAATGCCATGCATGCCTGGCCCGCCTCCGAGGTTCCCGCCCTGCCTGGTCAGGGGCTCCCCCTTCGAATCCACGACACCGCGACGGGCGGCGTCCGGGAGGTCGTGCCGCAGGACGGCACCGCCCGGATCTACGTCTGCGGCATCACCCCCTACGACGCGACCCACATGGGCCACGCCGCCACCTACAACGCCTTCGACCTGGTGCAGCGGGTGTGGAAGGACGCCGGCCACGACGTCCTCTACGTGCAGAACGTCACCGACGTCGACGACCCGCTGCTCCAGCGCGCGGTCGAGACCGGCCAGGACTGGGTCGCCCTCGCCGAGCGCGAGACCGCGCTCTTCCGCGAGGACATGACCGCCCTGCGGCTGCTCCCGCCGGCCCACTACATCGGCGCCGTCGAGTCCATCCCGTGGATCGTCCCGCTGGTCCAGAAGCTGCTGGCGAGCGGCGCCGCCTACGAGCTGGACGGCGACATCTACTTCTCGGTCGAGTCCGACCCGCGCTTCGGCGAGGTCTCCGGCCTCGACCGGGACGCCATGCGCCCGGTCTTCGCCGAGCGCGGCGGCGACCCGGACCGCCCCGGCAAGCGCCACCCGCTGGACGCCCTGCTCTGGCTGGCCGCCCGCCCCGGCGAGCCCGCCTGGGACACCGAGCTCGGCCACGGCCGCCCCGGCTGGCACATCGAGTGCGTCGCCATCGCGCTCCAGTTCCTCGGCATGTCCTTCGACATCCAGGGCGGCGGCAGCGACCTCTCCTTCCCGCACCACGAGATGGGCGCCTCGCACGCCCAGGTCGCCACCGGCGACCACCCGTACGCCCGGGCGTACGTGCACGCCGGCATGGTCGGCCTGGACGGCCACAAGATGTCCAAGTCCCGCGGCAACCTGGTCTTCGTCTCGGCGCTGCGCCGCGAGGGCGTCGACCCGGCGGCGATCCGCCTCGCCCTGCTCTCGCACCACTACCGCGAGGACTGGGAGTGGACCAAGGCCACCCTGGACGAGGCCGTCGAGCGGCTCGCCCGCTGGCGCGCCGCGGTCTCCCGCCCGGACGGGCCGGCCGCCGAGCAGCTGCTCGCCGAGGTCCGCGCCGCGCTCGCCGCCGACCTGGACGCGCCCGCCGCGCTGGCCGCGGTGGACCGCTGGGCCGCCTCGCAGCAGGCCGAGGGCGGTACCGACGCCGGCGCCCCGGGCCTGGTCACCCGCACCGTGGACGCACTGCTCGGCGTCGCGCTGTGACGTCCTGAAGCAACGCCGACGTCGCCCGGACACGCAGGGGCCGCCCGACCGGCGGCCCCTGCGTCGTGGCGTCAGGCCGCGTGGACCACCCTGATCTTCGACTGCTTGTGCGGCAGCGCCTCCCAGTCGGCCATCAGCTCGCCGCGCAGCCCGTACCGGGCGGCCAGCTCGATCAGCGACTCGGCCCGGTAGTAGAAGTCCTCCCGCAGCACCTGGTGCTCGACGTCCTCGGTCCGGTCGAAGGTGAAGTCGAAGAACCCCGAGGGGTGGAGGATCCGGCCCACGTTCGCCAGGCACTGCTCGACGACCCCGCGCGGCGAGTGGGAGAACACGCTGTGCGCGTGGACGACGGTGAAGTGCGCGTCCGGCAGGCAGGCGAGGTCGAGGCCCTGGACCAGGCCCAGGTTGGGGAGCTTCGCCTGGAGCCCGAACTCGACGACGGTGCGCCGGGCCGCGAGCAGGATGTCCGGCGAGATGTCGACACCGTGGTAGTGGCCGGGGGCGAGGTGGTCGATGAACCGCCAGCCGGCCCGGAGATTGCCGCAGCCGATCTCCAGCATCCGGTCCGCGGGCCGCAGGCCGTGGCCGATCAGATAGTCGAACTGCAGCTTTCCGAGGGCGAGCCAGTGCTCGCGGTCCTGGCTGCCGACCGCCCGGTCGGCGCTGCGCGCGGTGTCCGAGCGCATCACCGCCCGGTAGTAGCCGACGTGGTCGGGGGAGACCAGGCGCAGCCAGGTGTCGCGGGCCAGCCGCCGGGTGTGCGGGAGGATCCGGCCGGGGTGGGACAGGGCGTAGCGGGCCTGGTAGAGCTTGCTGGACCGGTTGGGCATGCCGTCACGCTAAACACGCCGCCGCCGTCCCGCCCGTCGCACCGGCGCGTCCTTGGGCCGCCCGGCGCACGCCGCCGCGTCCGGCGGGCACCCCGGGGTCACTCCTCCTCGGCGCCGTCCTGGCTCTCCCGGGCGGACGGCGGCTCCGGATCGGCGGGCCGCTCCGCGGTGGCGTGCCCGGCGACCGGCTTCTCCCCGGTCGGCCCTACGTTTTCCCGGCGCCGCAGGTAGCGCTCGAACTCGCGGGCGATCGCGTCGCCCGAGGCCTCCGGCAGCTCCGCGGTGTCCTGTGCCTCCTCCAGCTGCTGGACGTACTCGGCGACCTCGCTGTCCTCGGCGGCCAGCTGGTCCACGCCCAGCTGCCAGGCCCGGGCGTCCTCGCCGAGGTCGCCCGGCGGGATGCGCAGGTCCAGCAGGTCCTCCAGCTTGTTGATCAGCGCCAGGGTGGCCTTGGGGTTCGGCGGCTGCGCGACGTAGTGCGGTACCGCCGCCCAGAGCGTCACGGCCGGCACCCCGGCGTGCGTGCAGGCCTCCTGGAGCACCCCGACGATCCCGGTCGGGCCCTCGTAGCGGCTCTCCTCCAGGTCCAGCCGGCGGGCCAGCTCGGGGTCCGAGGTGACGCCGCTGACCGGTACCGGACGGCTGTGCGGGGTGTCGCCCAGCAGCGCGCCGAGGATCACCACCAGCTCGACGCCCAGCTCGTGCGCGAAGCCCAGCAGCTCGTTGCAGAACGAGCGCCAGCGCATGCTCGGCTCGATGCCGCGCACCAGCACCACGTCCCGGGTCTTCGGCTCGGTCACCCGGATCACCGAGAGCCGGGTGGTGGGCCAGGTGATCCGGCGCACCCCGCCGTCCAGCCACACGGTCGGCCGGTTGACCTGGAAGTCGTAGTAGTCCTCCGCGTCGAGCGCGGCGAACACCTTGCCGCCCCAGGTCTCGTCCAGATGCGCCAGAGCCGCGGAGGCGGCGTCGCCGGCGTCGTTCCACCCCTCGAAGGCGCAGACCATCACCGGGTCGATCAACTCGGGAACATCTTCCAGCTCGATCACCCAGCGTCTCCCTCCGGTCGGCCGCCTCCGCCCCGCCCGGCCGGGACTGCCCGGGCGCCGGCGGGCCGGATGCCGACGGTAGAACCTCTCGTCACCCATGGAACGCCTCGCTCCATGGTTCCCTACCTGCCCAGCCTACGGGCTTTGAAGCCCCGTTCCGGCGGGCCACCGGGACAGTCTGGGGGAGGGGGCGGCCGCGATCCAGCGGTTATCCGGGGACGCCGCCGTCCGGCCGCGCCCCGGCCCGGCGGCGGCGCGATGATGGGAGGGACGGGCGGAGCGACCGGGACCGGACGGCGTGGCTGCGAGGAGACGGCGGATGAGCGGGTGGCGGTGCACGGGTGCCGCGTCGGCGGCGCTGCTGACGGTGGCCGGGGCAGTGGCGGCCGGGGCGGTGGGGGCGCTCTGGGCCGCGGGGCGGCGGCTGCCGGTGGAGCACGTCAGCGGGGGCGGTCTGGAACTGTCGCAGCCGCCCGGCGCGGTCTGGGAGGTGCTGGCCGACATCGACCTCTTCCCGGCCTGGCGCCCCGACGTGGCGCACGTCGAACGGCTGCCCGCCACCGCCGCCGGACGCCCGCGCTGGCGCGAGGACGGCCGGCACGGGCACACCGTCCACGAGGTGGTGCAGAGCGAGGCCCCGCACCGCCTGGTGACCTGCACCGCCGACCCCGACCTGCCGTACGGCGGCACCTGGACGTTCGTGCTGACCGCGTCGGGCGACGGCTGCACCCTCACCGTCACCGAGCGCGGCGAGGTCTACCACCCGCTGTACCGGGGCTTCTCGCACTACGTCACCGGCGAGGGCGCCACCGTCCACCGCTTCCTGGCCGCGCTCGCCCACCGGATGGCCGGGTAGCGGGCTACCGCACCCAGTCGCGCCGGTAGTCGGCCCAGTTCTGCTCGGTGGCGGCGAAGTCCACGTACAGCCCGACGCCGAAGTTCCGCCGGTGCAGGTCGTGGCGCCCCAGGCCCAGCCGGATGCCCCGGATGCCGGCGGTCACCGTCTCGGCGCTGCCCCAGTGGCCCCACTCGTCCTCCCAGTAGAACGGCAGGCCCATCAGCAGGTCGACGTCCTCCGGGGTGGCCTCCAGCGCGAGTTCGGTCTGGTAGGCGTTGTAGGCGCCGTAGAACCCCTCGGTCGGCATGCTGGAGTCGTAGGTCATCACCGCGACCTGGTCGACCCGGCGGGCGGTGGCCGCGAAGTACGCCTGGTCCCACCACTTGCCGTGGCCGGTGAGCGCGATGCCCACGTTGTGCTGGTACGGCAGCGGGTCGATCTGCGGGACGGCCGCCGAGAGCACGGCGCCGCGCCCGGCGGTGACCGGGCGGACCGCGTCGAGCAGCGCCAGCCAGCCCTTCGAGCCGGGCCGGATCGGCTCCATGTCGAAGTGCACGCCGTCGAAGCCGAGGTCCAGCACCTGGCCGGCGGAGGCGGTGACCCGCTCGCGGGTGGCGGCGTCCTCCAGGTCGAGGGCGTCCTTCTCCGGCTTCACCTCGTCGCCCAGCCAGCTCTGCACCCGGACGCCGGGCAGCGCCCGGTGCGCGGCCTCGGTGAACCAGCGGGCGCGGGGGTGCACGGAGGGCGGCAGCGAGCCGTCGTGCTCCAGCGGGCCGGTGTGCACGTACAGGTCGCGGATGCCGGTGCCGGCCAGCCGCCGGGCGAGCTCGGCGATGTCGGCGTCACCCTTCCGGCCGTCGACCCAGGCGTGGCCCAGCCAGACCGCGTCGCGGCCCCGGGTGCGGGCCTCGGGGGAGGGGTCGCCGACGTACTGCAGCCGCAGCGCCAGCGCCGCCGAGCCGACCGGGACGGTCACCACGGCGACGGCCGCACCCAGCACCACCAGGGCCTTCCGCCACCGGGACCAGCCGCGCCAGCGCGCCCGCAGCGCCCCCGCCCGGGCCCCCGCCCACCGCCGCGCCCCGCGCGCCGTGTCTCGAATGCGTGTCCGCAATGCGGTCATGCCACTGGCTCCCCCCTGATGGCCGAACGATCAGGATACGGAACAGGTGGTCACCTCGGGCCGGGGGCCCGATACCCTGGCCACGTGCGTCCCCGATTCAGCGGGTTCGCAAAGCCGACAGCCGTCGCACCCAGGGAGAAGCCCCATGGCCATTGCAGCCACCCCGTCCGTCACCCAGCAGAGCCGCGCGAACGCGCTGCGCGAGGCGCTCGCCACCCGAGTGGTGGTGGCCGACGGAGCGATGGGAACCATGCTCCAGGCACAGGACCCCACGCTGGAGGACTTCCAGAACCTGGAGGGCTGCAACGAGGTCCTCAACCTGACCCGGCCCGACATCGTCCGCTCCGTGCACGACGCCTACTTCGCGGTCGGCGTGGACTGCGTGGAGACCAACACCTTCGGCGCCAACCACTCCGCGCTCGGCGAGTACGAGATCTCCGAGCGGGTCTTCGAGCTCTCCGAGGCCGGCGCCCGGCTGGCCCGCGAGGCCGCCGACGCGCACGCCGCCGAGGACGGCCGCCAGCGCTGGGTGCTCGGCTCGATCGGCCCCGGCACCAAGCTGCCGACCCTCGGCCACGCCCCGTACGAGACGCTGCGCGAGGGCTTCCGGCAGAACGCGGCCGGCCTGATCGCGGGCGGCGCGGACGCCCTGCTGGTGGAGACCAGCCAGGACCTGCTGCAGACCAAGGCCGCGATCCTGGGCTCCAAGCAGGCGCTGGCCGAGGCGGGCGTGGACCTGCCGGTGCTGGTCCAGGTGACCGTGGAGACCACCGGCACCATGCTGCTCGGCTCGGAGATCGGCGCCGCGCTGACCGCCCTGGAGCCGCTGGGCGTCGACTACATCGGCCTGAACTGCGCCACCGGCCCGGCCGAGATGAGCGAGCACCTGCGCTACCTGGCGAAGAACGCCCGGATCGGCCTGTCCTGCATGCCGAACGCCGGTCTGCCGGTGCTGGGCAAGGACGGCGCGCACTACCCGCTGAGCCCGGCCGAGCTGGCCGACGCGCACGACGTCTTCACCCGCGAGTACGGGCTGTCGCTGGTCGGCGGCTGCTGCGGCACCACGCCCGAGCACCTGCGCCAGGTGGTCGAGCGGGTGCAGGGCCGCCCGGTGGCGCCGCGCGACCCGCGCCCCGAGCCGGCCGCGGCCTCGCTGTACCAGACGGTGCCGTTCCGCCAGGACACCTCGTACCTGGCGATCGGCGAGCGCACCAACGCCAACGGCTCCAAGAAGTTCCGCGAGTCGATGCTGGCCGGCGACTGGCAGGCCTGCGTGGAGATCGCCCGCGACCAGATCCGCGACGGCTCCCACCTGCTGGACCTGTGCGTGGACTACGTCGGCCGCGACGGCGTCGCCGACATGAAGGAGATCGCCGGCCGGCTGGCGACCGCCTCGACCCTGCCGATCGTGCTGGACTCCACCGAGCCGGAGGTGCTGCGGGCGGGCCTGGAGGCGCTCGGCGGCCGGGCGGTGCTCAACTCGGTCAACTACGAGGACGGCAACGCCCCGGAGTCGCGCTTCGGCCGGATCGCCTCGCTGGCCCGCGAGCACGGCGCCGGCCTGATCGCGCTCACCATCGACGAGGAGGGCCAGGCCCGCACCGCCGACAAGAAGGTGGAGATCGCCGAGCGGCTGATCGCCGAGCTCACCGCGGACTACGGCATCGACGAGGGCTCGATCCTCGTCGACTGCCTGACCTTCACCCTGGCCACCGGCCAGGAGGAGTCCCGCCGGGACGGCATCGAGACCATCGAGGCGATCCGCGAGCTGAAGCGCCGCCGCCCGGCGGTGCAGACCACGCTGGGCCTGTCCAACATCTCCTTCGGCCTCAACCCGGCGGCCCGGGTCGTCCTCAACTCGGTCTTCCTGCACGAGTGCGTGGAGGCCGGTCTGGACTCGGCGATCGTGCACGCCTCCAAGATCCTGCCGATCTCGCGGATCCCGGAGGAGCAGCGCGAGGCCGCCCTCGACCTGGTCTACGACCGCCGCCGGGAGGGCTACGACCCGCTGCAGCGCCTGCTGGAGCTGTTCGAGGGCGTCTCCTCGGCCTCGGTCAGGGCCTCCAAGGCGGAGGAGCTGGCGGCGCTGCCGCTGGAGGAGCGCCTCCAGCGCCGGATCATCGACGGTGAGCGCAACGGCCTGGAGGCCGACCTGGACCAGGCGCTGACGGCCCGTCCGGCGCTGGAGATCATCAACGACACCCTGCTGTCCGGCATGAAGGTGGTCGGCGAGCTGTTCGGCTCCGGCCAGATGCAGCTGCCGTTCGTGCTCCAGTCCGCCGAGGTGATGAAGACCGCGGTGGCGCACCTGGAGCCGCACATGGAGAAGTCCGACGCGGAGGGCAAGGGCACCATCGTGCTGGCCACCGTGAAGGGCGACGTCCACGACATCGGCAAGAACCTGGTCGACATCATCCTGTCCAACAACGGCTACAACGTCGTCAACCTGGGCATCAAGCAGCCGGTCTCGGCGATCCTGGACGCCGCCCAGGAGCACCGGGCGGACGTCATCGGGATGTCCGGCCTGCTGGTCAAGTCCACCGTGATCATGAAGGAGAACCTGGAGGAGCTGAACCAGCGCAAGCTGGCGGCCCAGTTCCCGGTGATCCTCGGCGGCGCCGCGCTGACCCGCGCCTACGTCGAGCAGGACCTGCACGAGATCTACGAGGGCGAGGTCCGCTACGCCCGGGACGCCTTCGAGGGCCTGCGGCTGATGGACGCGCTGATCGCGGTCAAGCGCGGCGTGCCGGGTGCGGTGCTGCCGGAGCTCAAGCAGCGCCGGCACGCCCGGGTGGAGGTCGAGGAGCCGGAGGAGGTCAACCTCGGCCAGATCCGCTCCGACGTGGCGGTGGACAACCGGGTGCCGTCCCCGCCGTTCTGGGGGGAGCGGATCGTCAAGGGCGTGCCGTTCGCCGACTACGCCTCCTGGCTGGACGAGGACGCGCTGTTCAAGGGGCAGTGGGGCCTGAAGGCCGCCCGCACCGGCGAGGGCCCGTCCTACGAGGAGCTGGTGGAGACCGAGGGCCGGCCGCGGCTGCGGATGTGGCTGGACCGGCTGCAGACCGAGGGCTGGCTGGAGGCGGCCGTGGTCTACGGCTACTTCCCGGCCAACTCCAAGGGCGACGACCTGATCGTCTTCCACGAGGACGGCACCGAGCGGACCCGCTTCACCTTCCCGCGCCAGCGGCGCGGGCGGCGGCTGTGCCTGGCGGACTTCTTCCGCCCGGAGGAGTCCGGGGTGCGCGACGTGGTGGGCCTCCAGGTGGTCACCATGGGCAACCGGATCTCCGAGGCGGCCAACGAGCTGTTCGCCAACAACTCCTACCGCGACTACCTGGAGCTGCACGGCCTGTCCGTGCAGCTGGCCGAGGCGCTGGCCGAGTTCTGGCACGCCCGGGTCCGCTACGAGCTGGGCTTCGGCGACGAGGACCCGCAGGACGTCAAGGACATGTTCGCGCTCAAGTACCGCGGCGCCCGGTTCTCGCTCGGCTACGGGGCCTGCCCGGAGCTGGAGGACCGCGCCAAGATCGCCGAGCTGCTGAAGCCCGAGCGGATCGGCGTGGTGCTCTCCGAGGAGTTCCAGCTGCACCCCGAGCAGTCCACCGACGCGATCGTGATCCACCACCCGGAGGCGAAGTACTTCAACGCCCGGTAACGCCCGGGTTGCGCAACGTTCGCCCGATCCGGGCGACCCGGGCGTATCCTTGATGATCCTGAACGGGCCGGTCCGCTCAAAAGCGGGCCGGCCCGTGCCATCCCCGGGGCCGATCCGGGCACGGACGGAAGGATCCCGCCATGACCACCATCTCCACCGCCACGCAGACCCTCGGCGGCGACGACGACCGGGGCCTCCAGGCGGTGCTGCTGGACATGGACGGGACGCTGGTCGACACCGAGGACTTCTGGTGGCAGGCCGAGGTCACCCTCTTCGCCGACCTGGGCCACCGGCTGAGCGCCGAGGACCGCGCCCACGTGGTCGGCGGCCCGATGACCCGGGTGATCGACCACCTGCTGAGCAGCACCGGCGTGGACCTGTCGCCGGCCGACCTGACCGTGCTGATCAACCAGCGCTTCGTCGACCTGCTGGGCGGCGGGGTGCCGCTGATGCCGGGCGCCGAGCGGCTGCTCAACACGCTGGCCGCGCACGGCGTGCCGGCCGCGCTGGTGTCCGCCTCGCACCGGCACATCATCGACATCGTGCTCCGCTCGCTGGGCGCCGAGCACTTCGCGTTCTCGGTCGCGGGGGACGAGGTGCCGCGCACCAAGCCGCACCCGGACCCGTACCTGGAGGCGGCCCGCCGGCTGGGCGCCGACCCGGCGCGCTGCGTGGTGGTGGAGGACGCGCCGACCGGGGTGCGGGCCGCCGAGGCGGCCGGCTGCCCGGTGATCGCGGTGCCCTCGGTGGCGCCGATCGAGCCCGCGCCGGGGCGGCTGGTGCTCCCCTCGCTGGAGCACGTCGATCTGGACCTGCTGCGCTCCCTGGTGGCCTCGCGAGTGTGATTGTCGTCTCATTGCGGAGCGGCGGTACCGACCGGTAAGCGGGCCCGACGGGCCGGTCCCGGGGGGCGTCCCGGGAGAAAACGGGCATTGCCTGACAACTCTTCGGACAGGCCTGACCAGGGCCCGTCACCGTGTCCCAACCGTCACCTGTGCGGGTGGCGGGGGTGTGTGTTCGATATGGCACGCTACTCGGGTTCGTTCCACCCCCCGAGCCCAGGCACCGCCGCTGACGGGCACCCCCGTCGTGCCCGCGGTCGCAGCCGGACCGCACCCCCAGAAGGACGCGACCCGTGAAGACTTCAGCTGAACGACTGGCCGTGCTCGGCTGTGCCGGAATCGTCGCCGCCTCGGTGGCCGGCTGCGGCTCGGTCACCGAAGCCGTCAAGGGGGACGGCGACAAGGCCATCACCATGGGCACCACCGCGCTGACCACCGCCCTGGACCCGGCCGTCGCCTACGACGCCGGCTCCTGGCTGCTGATGCGCAACACCTTCCAGTCGCTGCTCAGCTACCCGGCCGCCTCCAGCTCGCCCACCCCGGACGCCGCCCAGACCTGCGAGTTCACCGCCGGCGACGCCACCCAGTACCGCTGCACCCTCAAGAGCGGGCTGAAGTTCTCCAACGGCCACGCGCTCACCGCCGCCGACGTCGTCCACTCGGTCCAGCGCACCCTGAAGATCAACGACCCGGGCGGCCCGGCCGGCCTGCTCTCGTCGATCAAGTCCGTCGAGGCGACCAACGACCTGGAGGTGGTCTTCCACCTCAACCAGCCCGACGCCACCCTCCCGGCCAAGCTGGCCGGCCCGGCCGGCGCCATCGTCGACCAGGAGGTCTACCCGGTCGACAAGGCGGTGCCCAACGACAAGCAGGTCGGCTCCGGCCCGTACCGGATCGACTCGGTCGAGGCGATGGCCAAGGGCGGCCCGGCGAAGGTCGTGCTGCTGCCCAACGACAAGTACACCGGCGACGCCAAGCTGCGGAACAAGAAGTTCACGCTGCGCTACTTCGACAAGCCGGCCGACCTCAAGTCCGCGCTCGACAGCGGCGAGGTCGACCTCGCCGACAACAGCCTGGAGCCGAACACCGCCGCCCAGATCCTCTCCGACCAGCAGGGCGGCAAGACCGACCTGCGCGTCGTCGAGGGCGACAGCAACGACACCCGCTACCTGGTCTTCAACACCAAGGACGCCACCGCCGGCAACGTCGCCGTCCGCCAGGCCGCCGCCCAGCTGATCGACCGCAAGGCCCTGGCCCGCGACGTCTTCGCACGCACCGTCCAGCCGCTGTACTCGATGGTCCCGGCCGGCGTCACCGGCCACACCAACGCCTTCTTCGACCGCTACGGCGACCAGGACGTCGCCAAGGCCAAGGCGATCCTCACCGCCGCCAAGGTGCCGACCCCGGTCAAGCTCACCCTCACCTGGTCGCGCTCGCGCGCCGAGGCCGCCGAGTCCGAGGCGCTGAAGAAGCAGCTGGAGGCCGGCGGGCTGTTCCAGATCACCGTCCAGCAGGAGCCGGACTGGGAGACCTACAAGAAGGGCTGGAACGAGGCCAAGTACCAGCTGTACACGATCGGCTGGTTCGCGGACTACCCGGACCCGGACAACTACGTCGCCCCGCTGATCGTCGACGGCGGCGCCTACCACCACGGCTGGGACGACCCCCAGATCAGCCAGAAGCTGGTGCCCGAGACCCTCAAGCAGACCGACCGGGCCGCCGCGACCAACTCCTACACCCAGATCCAGAGCATCGTCGCCAACAACGCCCCGCTCGTCCCGCTGTTCCAGAACAAGGCGTTCTTCACCTCCCGCTCCAACATCACCGGCGTGGAGTCCACCGTCGACACCACCGGCTTCTTCCGCTTCTGGGAGATCGGCCGCTCCGGCAAGTGACGCACCGCGGCCCGCCCGCCCCGCCCGGCCGAGGCCGGGGGAGCGGACGGGCCGCCGTCCGTCGCGGGGCCGCCTACAGCGCGCCCGGGCGCACCAGCCCGCTCTCGTAGGCGTACACCGCCGCCTGCACCCGGTCGCGCAGCTGCAGCTTGGTCAGCACATGGCCGACGTGCGTCTTCACCGTCGTCTCGCTGACGAACAGCTCCGCCGCGATCTCCGCGTTCGACAGCCCGCGCGCCACCAGCTTCAGCACCTCCAGCTCCCGCTCGGTCAGCGCGTTCAGCGCCTGCGGCGGAGCCTCCTCGCCCGACGGCAGCTTGGTGGCGTACATGTCCAGCAGCCGACGGGTGATCGACGGCGCCAGCATCGCCGCACCGTCCGCCACCACCCGGATCGCCTGCACCAGCTCCTCGGCCGGCACGTCCTTCAGCAGGAAGCCGCTCGCCCCCGCGCGCAGCGCCTCCACCACGTACTCGTCCAGGTCGAACGTGGTCAGCACCAGCACCTTCGCCGGACCGTCCCGCCCCGGACCGGCGATCCGACGGGTCGCCTCCACACCGTCCATCCGCGGCATCCGGATGTCCATCAGCACCACGTCGGGCTGCAGCGCCCGCACCTGGTCCAGCGCCTGCTGGCCGTCGCCGGCCTCACCGACCACCACCAGGTCGGACTCGGCCTCCAGGATCATCCGGAAACCGGTGCGCAGCAGCGGCTGGTCGTCGACCAGCAGCACTCGGATCGTCACCTAGGACTCCTCGCTCATGGGATCCCCCGTGGGATCGCCCTCGTCGGACGTACGCGCCAGCGGCAGCGGGTACGGCGGGGGCGTGCCGCCGAACTCCGGACAGCTGGCCTGGTGGTCGCACCAGTCGCAGAGCCGGTTGCGGGTCGCCGGGAAGTCGCCGGTCGCGACCGCCCGTCCGATCCGCTCCCACAGCGCCAGCAGCTTGCGCTCCACCGCGAGCAGGTCCGCCTCGTCCGGGTCGTAGCTCACCACGTCCCCGCCGCCGCCCAGGTAGACCAGCTGCAGCCGCTTGGGGATCACGCCCTTCCAGCGCCAGACCACCAGCGCGTAGAACTTCATCTGGAACATCGCCTTGCCCTCGAAATCCCGCGAGGGCGCCCGGCCGGTCTTGTAGTCCACCAGCCGGACCTCACCGGTCGGCGCGACGTCCACCCGGTCGATGTAGCCGCGCAGCAGCAGCCCCGACTCCAGCGCCGTCTCCACGTACAGCTCGCGCTCCACCGGGTGCAGCCGGGTCGGGTCCTCCAACCGGAACCACTGCGCGACCAGCTTCTCCGCGTCCGCCAGCCAGCGGGTCAGCGCCGCGCCGTCCGGGTCCCCGGGGAACAGCCCGGCCAGCTCCGGACGCTCGCCCAGCAGCCGCTCCCACTGCGGGCGCAGCAGCCCCAGCGCCCGCTCCGGCGTCCGGTCGGCCGCCGGCGAGTCGAACAGCCGCTCCAGCACCGCGTGCACCAGGGTGCCCCGGGTCGCCGCCGAGCTCGGCGGCTCCGGCAGCCGGTCGATCACCCGCAGCCGGTACAGCAACGGGCAGGTGAGGAAATCGCCGGCGCGCGACGGGGACAGCCCGGTCGGGGCCGCCGCCGGACGGGGCACGGCCGCGGCGGGGCCGCTGGTCTCGGTCTGCTGCATACCCCAGACCCTATTGCCCTGCGCTGTCATCCCGCTGCCACGGTGCTGCCGCAAAGCGGCCGCCACTGGGTATGAAGGCAGTGGGAACGCGAGGGGCGAGCGCAGCACGGCCACCCCGATCACGTAGCGTGGGCGCACCGGCGCCGACGGACGAAGGGAACACGGTGAGCGACTCCAGGGGGCGGCAGACCTCCGACCAGCCACCGCACGACGGCGACAGCCGGCCCGGGCCCACACCGCCCCGCGAGCCGGAACCCCGCGGCGGCATCCTGATGGGCCGCCCCTTCGGCGTGCCGGTCTACGTCACCCCGTCCTGGTTCATCATCGCCGCCCTCATCACCTGGGTCTTCGGCGGCCAGCTCGACCGGGTGCTGCCCGACCTCGGCGGCGCCCGCTACCTGGTCGCGTTCTCCTTCGCCGTCGCCTTCTACGGCTCGGTGCTGGTCCACGAACTCGCCCACACCCTGGTCGCCCTGCGCTACAAGCTCGGCGTGCGCCGCATCCAGCTCCAGTTCTTCGGCGGCGTCTCGGAGATCGAGAACGAGGCCGAACGCCCCTGGCGCGAGTTCTGGCTCGCCTTCGTCGGCCCGCTGCTCTCCCTCGTCCTCGGCGGCGTCTTCTACCTCGCCCTCCAGGCCGTCGAGATCTCCACCGTCCCCGGCGTGCTGCTCACCGGCCTGATGGTCTCCAACCTCGTCGTCGCCGCCTTCAACCTGCTGCCCGGCCTGCCGCTGGACGGCGGGCGGATGCTGCGCGCCGTCGTCTGGGCCGTCACCGGCCGCCCGATGGCCGGCACCGTCGCCGCCGCCTGGGCCGGACGCGCGCTCGCCGTCGCCGTCCTCGTCGGCCTGCCGCTGATCAGCTCCGCCCGCGCGCTCGAACGCAGCCGCACCGACACCCTGGTCGACGCCGTCCTGGCCGCCGTGCTCGCCGCCATCATCTGGAACGGCGCCACCGGCGCGCTGCGCAACGCCCGGCTCAAGGAGGTCCTGCCCGGCCTGCGGCTGCGCGACCTCGCCCGCCGGGCCGTCGAGGTCACCGCCGACACCCCGCTCGGCGAGGCCATGCGCCGCGCCCGCGAGGCCCAGGCCGGCGCCGTCGTGGTCGTCGACGGACGCGGCGAGCCGATCGCCATCGTCCGCGAGGCCGCCGTCCGCGCCGTCCCCGAGCACCGCCGCCCCTGGGTCGCCGTCGGCCCGCTCGCCCGCGACCTCGAACCCGGACTGCGGCTCTCCGCCGACCTGGCCGGCGAGGACCTGCTGCGCGCCGTGCGGGCCGCCCCCGCCGGCGAGTACCTGGTCGTCGAGGAGGACGGCCGGATGTACGGCGTCGCCGCGCTCACCGACATCGAACAGCGGCTGACCGCCGCCGTCACCGGACGCTGAAAGGATCACCTGGTAAGCCGGACGGTCCGCTTCCCTTAGGATTGTCCGCATGTCCGAACCGACCGGTGCCACCCGCCGACGCGGGCCCTTCCAGGTCGGGGACCAGGTCCAGCTGACCGACCCCAAGGGCCGCCACTACACGTTCACGCTCCAGGCCGGGAACCAGTTCCACACCCACAAGGGTGCGTTCCCCCACGACGAGCTGATCGGCGCCCCCGAGGGCACGGTCGTGCGCACCACGGGGAACGTCCCGTACCTCGCGCTGCGCCCCCTGCTCCCCGACTACGTCCTGTCCATGCCGCGCGGCGCGGCCGTGATCTACCCCAAGGACGCGGGGCAGATCCTGGCCATGGCCGACATCTTCGCCGGCGCCCGCGTGGTCGAGGCCGGCGTCGGCTCCGGCGCGCTCTCCACCTACCTGCTGCGCGCCGTCGGCGACACCGGCATGCTCGCCTCCTACGAGCGCCGCCAGGACTTCGCCGACATCGCCAAGGGCAACGTCGAGCGCTACTTCGGCGGGCCGCACCCGGCGTGGAAGCTCACCGTCGGCGACCTCCAGGACAACCTGGTCGAGACCGACGTCGACCGCGTCATCCTGGACATGCTCGCCCCCTGGGAGTGCCTGGACGTCGCCTCCGAGGCACTCGTCCCCGGCGGCCTCATCTGCTGCTACGTGGCCACCACCACGCAGATGTCCAGGACCGTCGAGGCGCTGCGCGAGCACGGCACCTTCACCGAGCCGCAGGCCTGGGAGACCATGGTCCGCACCTGGCACCTGGAGGGCCTGGCCGTCCGCCCGGACCACCGGATGATCGGCCACACCGGCTTCCTGCTCACCGCCCGCCGGCTCGCCGACGGCGTCGAGCCGCCGCTGCGCCGCCGCCGCCCGGCCAAGGGCGCCTACGGCGAGGACTACGACAACGGGGCGCCCGAGCCGACGCTCCAGGAGCGCGCGGCCGCCCGGGCCGCCGCCCGCGCGGAGGCCGCCGAGCAGACCGACCTCGGCTGAGACACCGCCCGGAGGGGTGGTACGGCGCCGCCGTACCACCCCTCCCGCGCACCCGCACCCGCGCCACCGCGCCGGCCCCCCGGTGTGGGACGATGCTCGCTCACACGGACCACTGGAGGGGACGCCTGGTGGAGAGCGCGGTCGGCACGACGGCTGGACGGCAGGGCGGTACGGGGCGCACCGCCCCCTGGCACTGGGCCGTGACGGTGGCCGGCTGCGCCGCCCTCGTGGCCGCCGCGCTCGCCGCGGCTCCCGCGAGCGGCACCCCCGGGCCCGTACGGCCCACCCCCAAGGCCCTCCCCGCGGCCGCCGCCCCCGACCCGGCGAAGGCCGAACTCCCGCTCGACTGCGGGCCGTTCCCGGTAGCCGTGACCGTCAGCTTCGCCGCCGACCTCGGCGACGGCCGCCCCGGCACCGTCGCCGCCGCGCACTGCGCCGCCGAGAACGGCACCCCGCCCGACGCCGTCTACCTGCTCGGCCCCGGCACCGACGGGCGCCCGGCCGTCCTGGCCACCCTGGTCTCCGAGCGCGAGAACCTCACCGTCAGCCGCCTCGCGCTGCGCTCCGACGGCACCATCACCGCCCACGCGCAGGGCTACTCCGACGACGAGGTGCCGCGGTTCGCGCCCGACATCTCGCTCGACCTCACCTGGACGCGCAAGGGCGGCGGCTGGGACCGCTCCCAGACCGCCGCCCCGATCGCCCTCACGTAGTTCCGCCCGCCCTGCGCGCCCGCCCGCCCGGGGCGGGCCCGGGCGGGCGCGTGCTACTCGGCGTCAGGCCCGTACACCTCGACGCCGTCCGCGGCCCGGCGCACGTGGATGCAGTCGCCGGGGCAGTCCTTCACCGAGTCCACGACGTCCTGAAGCAGCGTCAGCGGAACCGGCACCGTCTCACCGGGCTGCTGGCGCAACTCGTCGTCCTCGCCCTTCACATAGGCGAGGCCGTCGATGTCCAGCTCGAAGACCTCCGGCGCGTACTGGGCGCAGATGCCGTCGCCGGTGCACAGATCCTGGTCGATCCACACCTCCAGCGGCTCCGCGGCCGCCGTCGACTCGCTCACCGACATGATGATTGTCCGCCGTTTCTGTCCCGGGACGCCCCGTCCTGGGGCATTCCCGCCATTCGTACAACGATCGGACCCCGTGCGTCGGTCGCGATCGGATATCGACTCGATCGACGATACATCTGGTCCGCTTTGGCCCGTGCGCGGTGGGTATCCCCCTAGCAGAGGGGAAGCACGCGAGGGCGAAGATCGGACACGCCCGTTCCATCTTTCTTGATCTAGGGGTTTACGGACCCCTGGTCCCAGGTAGGGTCTGGAAGCGTCCAGCTCCCCGGAGGAGGTGAGGACCGTGGCAGCCCACGATGACGACTACAACCGCAGCACCGGCAGGCCCGCTCGTGGTTCCGACGAGGCCGCTCAGGTCTCGTACCTTGAGCAGGAAATCGCCGTGCTGCGCCGCAAGCTCGCCGACTCGCCGCGCAATTCGAGAATCCTCGAAGAGCGGATCGTCGAGCTCCAGACCAACCTGGCCGGCGTGACCGCCCAGAACGAACGGCTCGCCTCCACCCTGCGCGAGGCCCGCGACCAGATCGTGGCCCTCAAGGAGGAAGTGGACCGGCTGGCACAGCCCCCGGCCGGATTCGGCGTCTTCCTCAGCCCCAACGAGGACGGCACCGCCGACATCTTCACCGGGGGGCGCAAGCTCCGCGTGAACGTCAGCCCCAACGTCGACCTCGACGAGCTGCGGCGCGGCCAGGAGGTGATGCTCAACGAGGCCCTCAACATCGTGGACGCGATGGCCTTCGAGCGCATCGGCGACCTCGTCACCCTCAAGGAGGTCCTGGAGGACGGCGAGCGGGCCCTGGTCATCGGCCACACCGACGAGGAGCGGGTGGTCCGCCTCGCCGAACCGCTGCGCGAGATCACCCTCCGGGCGGGGGACGCCCTGCTGCTGGAACCGCGTTCCGGCTACGTGTACGAGGTCGTGCCGAAGGCCGAGGTCGAGGAGCTGGTCCTCGAGGAGGTCCCGGACATCGACTACCGCCAGATCGGCGGCCTGGCCAACCAGATCGAGCTGATCCGCGACGCGGTCGAGCTGCCCTACCTGCACGCCGAGCTCTTCAAGGAGTACGAGCTGCGCCCGCCCAAGGGCGTGCTGCTCTACGGCCCGCCCGGCTGCGGCAAGACGCTGATCGCCAAGGCGGTGGCGAACTCGCTGGCCAAGAAGGTCGCCGAGGTCACCGGCCGGCCCCAGGGGAAGAGCTACTTCCTCAACATCAAGGGCCCCGAGCTGCTCAACAAGTACGTCGGCGAGACCGAGCGGCAGATCCGCCTGGTCTTCCAGCGGGCCCGGGAGAAGGCCGGCGAGGGCACCCCCGTGATCGTCTTCTTCGACGAGATGGAGTCGCTCTTCCGCACCCGCGGCTCCGGCGTCAGCTCGGACGTCGAGAACACCATCGTCCCCCAGCTGCTCGCCGAGATCGACGGCGTGGAGGGCCTGGAGAACGTCATCGTCATCGGCGCCTCCAACCGCGAGGACATGATCGACCCGGCGATCCTGCGGCCCGGCCGCCTGGACGTCAAGATCAAGATCGAGCGCCCGGACGCCGAGGCGGCCAAGGACATCTTCTCCAAGTACCTCAAGGACTCGCTGCCCTTCCACCCGGACGACGTCAAGGAGCACGACGGCTCCGTCGAGGCCACCGTGGCCGCGATGATCCAGTCGGTGGTGGAGCGGATGTACTCCGAGACCGAGGAGAACCGCTTCCTGGAGGTCACCTACGCCAACGGTGACAAGGAGGTCCTGTACTTCAAGGACTTCAACTCGGGCGCGATGATCCAGAACATCGTCGACCGGGCCAAGAAGATGGCCATCAAGGACTACCTCGACCACGGCCAGCGCGGCCTGCGGGTCTCCCACCTGCTCAACGCCTGCGTGGACGAGTTCAAGGAGAACGAGGACCTGCCGAACACCACCAACCCGGACGACTGGGCCCGGATCTCCGGCAAGAAGGGCGAGCGGATCGTCTTCATCCGCACCCTGGTCACGGGGAAGCAGGGCGCCGAGTCCGGCCGCTCCATCGACACTGTCGCCAACACCGGGCAGTACCTGTAACCGACCCGCTCCGGGCCTCCCGGAACGCACGCACCCCGTCCGGCTGTGGCGCCTCGCGGCCCCGCAGCCGGACGGCGCGTCTCGGGGCCCGCCGGTCGGTACGGCGTTCTAGGCTCGACCCACCGTTCGCGGGCAGACGGCCGGCGTCGGTGTTGTTCAGCGGTACGTCAGCGTGGACCGCCCGCCGGGGGCGGCCCACCGGGCAAGGAGGGCCGCATGACCGTACGGCGCGTGATGGGCATCGAGACCGAGTACGGGATCTCCGTGCCCGGGCACCCCAACGCCAACGCCATGCTCACCTCGTCCCAGATCGTCAACGCGTACGCGGCGGCGATGCACCGGGCACGGCGGGCCCGCTGGGACTTCGAGGAGGAGAATCCGCTGCGCGACGCCAGGGGCTTCGACCTCGCACGGGACGTCGCCGACGCCAGCCAGCTGACCGACGAGGACATCGGCCTCGCCAACGTCATCCTCACCAACGGCGCGCGGTTCTACGTGGACCACGCGCACCCCGAGTACAGCTCGCCCGAGGTGACCAACCCGCGCGACGCCGTGCTCTGGGACAAGGCCGGCGAACGGATCATGGCGGCCGCCGCACAGCGCGCGCTGGAGCTGCCCAACGGGCAGAACATCCACCTGTACAAGAACAACACCGACAACAAGGGCGCCTCCTACGGCACCCACGAGAACTACCTGATGAAGCGGGCCACCCCGTTCGCCGACATCGTCCGCCACCTCACCCCGTTCTTCGTCTCGCGCCAGGTGGTCACCGGCGCCGGCCGGGTCGGCATCGGCCAGGACGGCTCCGCCAACGGCTTCCAGATCAGCCAGCGCGCCGACTTCTTCGAGGTCGAGGTCGGCCTGGAGACCACCCTCAAACGGCCGATCATCAACACCCGGGACGAACCGCACGCCGACGCCGAGAAGTACCGCCGGCTGCACGTGATCATCGGGGACGCCAACCTCTCCGAGATCTCCACCTACCTCAAGCTCGGCACCACCTCACTGGTCCTCGCCATGATCGAGGACGCCTTCATCACCTCCGACCTGGCCGTCGACCAGCCGGTGCGCACCCTGCACCGGATCTCCCACGACCCCACCCTCAAGCACCTGGTCACGCTGCGCAGCGGGCGCCGGCTCACCGCCGTCCAGCTCCAGCTGGAGTACTGCGAGCTGGCCCGCAAGTACGTCGAGGACCGCTTCGGCACCGACGCCGACGAGCAGACCGTCGACGTGCTGGCCCGCTGGGAGGACGTGCTGGGCCGCCTGGAGCGCGATCCGATGTCGCTCTCCCGCCAGCTGGACTGGATCGCCAAACGGGAGATCCTGGAGGGCTACCGCAGCCGGGACGCCCTGGAGTGGGACAACCCGCGGCTCCAGCTGGTCGACCTCCAGTACAGCGACGTACGGCCCGAGAAGGGCCTCTACAACCGCCTGGTGGCCCGTGGGCGCTTCGACCGGCTGGTGACCGAGGAGGAGGTCGCCAGGGCCGTCACCAAGCCCCCGGAGGACACCCGGGCGTACTTCCGCGGGCGCTGCCTGGAGCAGTACGCCGAGCACGTCGCGGCGGCCTCCTGGGACTCGGTGATCTTCGACCTGCCGGGCCGGGACTCGTTGCAGCGGGTGCCCACCCTGGAGCCGCTGCGCGGCACCCGCAACCACGTCAAGGAACTGCTGGACCGCTGCCGCACGGCGGAGGACCTGCTGCGGGTGCTCTCCGGCGGGTAGCCGGGTAACTTTCCGGTCACCACGGGTGAACGCCGGACAAATGGGAATCATCCGGGGAGGCAGCGGACGTTGGACTGGAAGCGCCACCGGCAAACCGGAAGCGGGTTGTCGCACCTTGTGTATAGGGTCGGTGCAGCAAGCAACGACCAAACCGTGCCAGACGATCGAGCATCGAGCGGGGTGAGGTAAATGGCGAGCAAGGACACCGGCGGCGGCCAGCAGCGGGCGAACCGCTCCTCCGAGGAGGTCGAGGAGCAGGCCGCGGAAGCGCAGAATTCGGAAGACCTCAAGGAACGCCAGGAAAAGCTGAGCGACGACGTCGACGCGGTTCTGGACGAAATCGACGAGGTCCTGGAATCGAACGCCGAGGATTTCGTGCGCCAGTTCGTGCAAAAGGGCGGACAGTAGTCCCGGTCGAATCCGGGCGGTCGCCCGGCGGTATTCCGGGAATTCACGGTTGCGACCGATGACGGCGGACGGGCGGCGGGAGCCGTCCGTCCGCCCGGTCCGGCCCTCCACCGTGCTGGACAGTGATCGTCCGGCCGGTAGGGTGCGGGCAGTGCGCGCTTCAAGCTACCTGGAAGGAATCGTGTGGAAGCCAACACTCGTGGCACCGGGCGTCTACCGGCTGCCTTCCTGACCCCGGGGTCCTCGTCGTTCCTCGACTTCCTGGAGACCCACCGCCCCGAGCTGATCCCCGGCCGGCGCCGCCTGCCCGAGGGCGTCATCGAGGCCCCGCACGGCACGACCATCGTCGCCGCGGTCTTCGACGGCGGAGTGGTCCTCGCCGGCGACCGCCGCGCGACCATGGGCAACGTGATCGCCCAGCGGGACATGGAGAAGGTGTTCCCGGCGGACGAGTACAGCGCGGTCGGCGTCGCCGGCACGGCCGGCCTCGCCATCGAGATGGTCCGGATGTTCCAGCTGGAGCTGGAGCACTACGAGAAGATCGAGGGCACCGTGCTCTCCCTGGAGGGCAAGGCCAACCGGCTCACCACCATGATCCGGGGCAACCTCGGCATGGCGATGCAGGGCCTCGCGGTGGTCCCGATGTTCGCCGGCTACGACCTCGACCTCGGCCGCGGCCGGATCTTCACCTACGACGTCACCGGAGGCCGCTCCGAGGAGCGCGGCTTCGCCGCCACCGGTTCCGGCTCGGTCTTCGCCCGCGGCTCGATGAAGAAGCTCCACCGCGACGACCTGAGCGCCCAGCAGGCGGCCACCATGGTCGTCCAGGCCCTCTACGACGCGGCCGACGACGACTCCGCCACCGGCGGGCCCGACCTCGCCCGCAAGATCTTCCCGATCGTCTCGCTGATCACCGAGGACGGCTTCCGCCGGCTCACCGAGGCCGAGGTCACCGAGATCGCCGTCTCCATCACCGACCAGCGCCTGGCCCACCCCAACGGGCCGCAGGCCCCGCTGCTCTAGCCATCAACTGAGGAAGGAAGGGGCCGCCGGTGTCGACACCGTTCTACGTCTCCCCCCAGCAGGCCATGGCGGACCGCGCGGAGTACGCCCGCAAGGGCATCGCGCGCGGTCGCAGCGTGGTCGTGCTCACCTACGCCGACGGCATCGTCTTCGTCGCCGAGAACACCTCCCGGGCACTCCACAAGGTGTCCGAGATCTACGACAAGATCGCCTTCGCGGCGGTCGGCCGGTACAACGAGTTCGAGAACCTGCGCATCGGCGGCGTCCGCTACGCCGACCTGCGCGGCTACACCTACGACCGGGCCGACGTCACCGCCCGGGGCCTGGCCAACGTCTACGCCCAGACGCTCGGCACCATCTTCTCCTCGGTCGGCGAGAAGCCCTACGAGGTCGAGCTGATCGTCGCCGAGGTCGGCCGCACCGCCGACGACGACCAGATCTACCGGCTGACCCCGGACGGCTCGGTCGTCGACGAGAAGAACTACGTGGTGGTCGGCGGCAACGCCGACTCGATCGGCAACTACCTCGGCCAGCGCCACCGCGCCGGCTTCTCGCTCACCGAGGCGGTCAAGGTCGCCGTGGACTCGCTCGCCCGCGACCCCAACGGCGGCAGCCCGCGCACCCTCACCCCCGACCAGCTGGAGGTGGCGGTCCTGGACCGCCAGCGCTTCCAGCAGCGCAAGTTCAAGCGGATCCTGGGCGGCCAGCTCGCCCGGCTGCTCGACGGCGACCAGTCCGCCGAGTCGGACGACTCCGACGACGCCGGCGGGAAGAGCGCGCCGGACGCGACGAACGGGACGGAGAAGCCGGCGGCCACCCCGCCAGGCGACTCCGACCAGTAGTGCCCACGGGGTCCCGCGCGGCGGCCGGCGACGGCGGCCGCACGGGACCCCGGTGCCCCTGCGGCGGCCCGGACGGGCTTTCGCGGAGGCGGTTTCGGACAGCTCCCATCAGAGAATGGATGGCCCATGGACCGCCGAATTTTCGGGCTGGAGAACGAGTACGGCGTCACCTGCACGTTCCGCGGACAGCGCAGGCTGTCCCCGGACGAGGTCGCCCGCTACCTCTTCCGCCGCGTAGTCTCCTGGGGCCGCAGCAGCAACGTGTTCCTGCGCAACGGTGCCCGCCTCTACCTCGACGTGGGCTCCCACCCCGAGTACGCCACCCCCGAGTGCGACGACGTCGTCGAGCTGGTGACGCACGACAAGGCGGGCGAGCGCATCCTCGAAGGCCTGCTGGTCGACGCCGAGCGGCGGCTGCACGAGGAGGGCATCGCCGGGGACGTCTACCTCTTCAAGAACAACACCGACTCCGCCGGCAACTCCTACGGCTGCCACGAGAACTACCTGGTCGCCCGGCACGGCGAGTTCTCCCGGCTGGCCGACGTGCTCATCCCGTTCCTGGTGACCCGGCAGCTGATCTGCGGCGCCGGCAAGGTGCTGCAGACCCCGCGCGGCGCGGTCTACTGCGTCAGCCAGCGCGCCGAGCACATCTGGGAGGGCGTCAGCTCGGCGACCACCCGCTCCCGTCCGATCATCAACACCCGCGACGAGCCGCACGCCGACGCCGAGCGCTACCGCCGGCTGCACGTCATCGTCGGCGACTCCAACATGTCGGAGACCACCACCCTGCTCAAGGTGGGCTCCACCGACCTGGTCCTGCGGCTCATCGAGGCCGGCGTGGTGATGCGCGACCTCACCCTGGAGAACCCGATCCGGGCGATCCGCGAGGTCAGCCACGACCTCACCGGCACCCACCAGGTCCGGCTGGCCAACGGCCGGGAGGCCAGCGCGCTCGACATCCAGGAGGAGTACTACACCAAGGCCCTGGAGTTCGCCGACCGCAAGGGCATCAACACCGGCACCATCGCCCGTGTCCTCGACCTGTGGGGCCGCACCCTGGAGGCGGTCAGGACCGAACGCCTCGACGGGGTCGCCACCGAGATCGACTGGATCATGAAGTACAAGCTCATCGAGCGCTACCGCGAGAAGCACCAGATGAGCATGAGCAACCCCAGGGTCGCCCAGATCGACCTCGCCTACCACGACATCCACCGCCGCCGCGGCCTGTTCTACCTGCTCCAGGCCAAGAACCAGGCGCTGCGGGTGACCACCGACCTCAAGACCTTCGAGGCCAAGTCGATCCCGCCGCAGACCACCCGGGCGCGGCTGCGCGGCGACTTCATCCGCCGGGCGCAGGAGCAGCGCCGCGACTTCACCGTCGACTGGGTGCACCTCAAGCTCAACGACCAGGCGCAGCGCACCGTGCTCTGCAAGGACCCGTTCCGCTCCGTCGACGAGCGGGTGGAGAAGCTCATCGCCGGCATGTGACCGGCGCGCGGCGGGGGAGCGGCGCACGGGCCGCCTCCCCGCCGGTGTGATCTTCACGGTGTCCCGTCCCGGTGGTGCCTACCGGGACCGGGCACCGTCTGCGCATACGCTGTCCGTCGAGTCCGGAGCCGGAGTCCGGAGAGCCGACTTTGACCGACAGTTAGGAACGCCGTGCGCCGCACCGCCGGGTTGCTTCTCACCCTGCCCCTGCTGCTGGCGGTGGCCTGCAGCAGCTCCACCAAGCCCGCCGGCGAGGCCACGCCCACGGCCTCGCCGACCGCCGCGCCCACCGTGCCCACCCCGGTGAACGAGGCCTCGCCGATGCCGACGCTGTCCGGCGGGGGCTTCGGGAGCAAGGCCACCATCACCATCCCCGAGGGCCAGCAGCCCAGCGGGCAGTTCGTGGTGAACACCGTCAGCGAGGGGGACCGCTCCGCGGTCAACAAGGGCGACTGGGTGACGGTCAACTACACCGCCAAGGACTGGACCACCGGCAAGGACCTGCCTAGCTCCTACGACTCCGGCGGCAAGCCGCAGCTCTACCAGGCGGGCAGCGGGCAGCTGGTGCCGGCCTTCGACCAGAGCGTCATCGGCAAGAAGGTCGGCAGCCGGCTGCTGGTCGTCGCCCCGCCGGCCGCCGCGTTCGGCACCCAGGGCTCCACCCAGCTCGGCGTCGGCCCCGGCGACACCGTGGTCTTCGTGCTCGACATCGTGGAGAGCCTGCCGCCGGACTCCACGCTCTCCGGCACCATGACGCAGCCGCCCGCCAACCTGCCGCAGGTCAAGGACAACGGCAAGGCCGCCGTCACCATCACCGTGCCGGCCGGGCAGGCGCCGCCGCCCGACCTCCAGCAGGCCGTGCTGATCAAGGGCGAGGGCAAGCAGGTCAAGGCCGGGCAGACCCTGGTCGTGCAGTACACCGGCGTGCTGTGGAGCAACGGCCAGCAGTTCGACTCCTCGTGGAGCCACGGCGGCGCCCAGGCCCTGCAGATCGGCACCGGCAGCGTCATCGAGGGCTGGGACAAGGGCCTGGTCGGCCAGAACGTCGGCAGCCGGGTGCTGCTCGTGGTGCCCCCGTCGCTCGGCTACAAGGACCAGGCGCAGGGCGCCGTGCCGCCGAACTCGACCCTGGTGTTCGTGGTGGACGTCCTGGAGGCCGTGTAGCGCCCGCGGTTCCACGGAGATCCTCCGCACGGGGTGGTTCGAGTGCGGGGTGGTTCCGTACGCTTGGGCGGGCGCTCGCACGGGCAAGCGCCCGCCCTCATACTGACCTGTCATACTGCCCTCGCACTGTGGTAGGCGCCGCCGGCGCCCGGGGTCCGGGCGGGCAGTGCGGCAGCACCCCGGCGCCACCACGCCGGCCGTAGACCTCGAAGACCTCGTGGCGAGATGGATGGGGAGTCATGTCTGAGAAAGCGTCGAGCCCGGGCGGGTCCGGTACCGCGCACGGAAACTCCGCCGGAGACCCGGCCGACTCGCGGCCCGGCGGCCCGCTCCCGGGCGACGGTGATTCGATCATCGTCCCCCCGGCGATCCTGCGGCAGCAGGCCGGCTGGGGCGGGTCCGGGGACGCACCGCGGACCGCGACGAAGACCGAGGACGCCCCGCAGATCTTCGCCTCCACCGTCCGCCGCCAGGACACCTCCGAGGCCGGGTACGACGAGAACCCGGGCAGCGTCGGCAGGCTCGGCGTGATCCTCGGCACCGTCCTGGGCGTCCTGCTGATCGGCAGCGCCGTCACCCTGTACCTGGTGAACAAGGACGGCTCGTCCGACGACTCCGCCGCCGCGAAGCCGGACACCGCCAAGTCCGCCCCGGCCACGCCGACCGCCGACCCGGTCCCGCCGATCAAGGACAGCGCCAAGGTGCTGCCCAACATCACCGGCGACTTCGGCACCAAGGCGAACATCGAGGTGCCCGCCGAGGCGGCCGACGGCAGCTTCGTCGTCAAGGTCCTCTCCGAGGGCAGCGGCCCCAAGGTCGAGAAGAACTCCTGGACCTCGGTCGACTACACCGGCAAGGACTGGAACACCGGCAAGGACATCCCCTCCTCGTACGACGACAAGGGCAAGCCGCAGATCTTCCAGGCCGGCACCGACGCGCTCATCCCGGCGCTCGACCAGGCCGTCATCGGCAAGAAGGCCGGCTCCCGGCTGCTCGTCGTCGCCCCGCCGGCCGCCGCCTTCGGCGCCCAGGGCAACCCGAGCATGGAGATCGGGGCGCAGGACAACCTGATCTTCGTCATCGACATCCGCAACAGCAACGCCCCCGACGCCGTCGTCAGCGGCACCGTGACCCCGCCGCCCGCGGACTTCCCGCAGGTCAAGGACAACGGCAAGAAGCCCGCCGACATCACCCCGGTGCCCGGCGCCGCCGACCCGACCGAGCTGAAGAGCCACGTCCTCATCAAGGGCGAGGGCCGCAAGGTCGAGAAGGGCGAGAAGATCCTCGTCCAGTACACCGGCGCGCTGTACAAGGACGGCAAGGTCTTCGACTCCTCGCTCAGCAAGGGCCAGGCGTTCTCCTTCCCGCTCGGCGGCGGCCAGGTCATCGCCGGCTGGGACCAGGGCCTGGAGGGCCAGACCATCGGCAGCCGGGTCGAGCTCGTCATCCCGGCCTCGCTCGGCTACAAGGACCAGGCCCAGGGCGACATCCCTGCCAACTCCACCCTGGTGTTCGTCGTCGACATCCTCGACGCCGGTCAGGGCTGATCCACTTTCGGGTGACAATGGTGTGCGTGTGACCTTCGGGACCGGCCGCGTGGCCGGACCCGGGAGGGCGGCGGGCGCCCGTACCGTGGTCCGGGAACGGACCGGGGTGCGGGCGCCCGCCGCTTGGTCATGGAACGAAACAACCGTGAGATGAGGCACTAGTGAGCAAGCCCGAGATCGACTTCCCGGTCGGCGACCCGCCGACCGAGCTGAAGATCCGCGACATCGTCGAGGGCACCGGCGCCGAGGCCAGGCCCGGCCAGGTCGTCGAGGTCCACTACGTCGGCGTGACCTACGCGACCGGCGAGGAGTTCGACGCCAGCTGGAACCGCGGCTCGACCTTCAAGTTCCCGCTCGGCGGCGGCCGCGTCATCGCCGGCTGGGACCAGGGCGTCGCCGGCATGAAGGTCGGCGGCCGCCGCGAGCTGGTCATCCCGCCGCACCTGGCCTACGGCGACCAGTCGCCGACCCCGGCCATCCCCAAGGGCTCGACCCTGATCTTCGTGGTCGACCTGATCTCCGTCTGAGGACGCTGATCGCCAGGGCCGCACTCCCGGTGGGGGTGCGGCCCGCCCCGGGCCGGGGCGGCCGACGCGGGTCGGCGGGCCTTGGCTTTTGCAGGGAGTACCGCTACCGGTACGGTCGGTCCCGCCGGGTCCACGACGCCCCGGCGGGCGCACCCCGCGCCCTGCGCGGCACACCGGAAGGGTCACCGATGGCGATCGCCAAGGCAGAGCGGCTGATGAATCTCGCCCTGTGCCTGATGAACACCCGACGACCGCTCTCCAAGAAGGAGCTGCGGGAGTCGATCGAGGCCTACCGCGAAGCCTGGCAGAACAGCAGCGAGGAAGCCTTCAACCGGATGTTCGAGCGGGACAAGGACGACCTGCGCGAACTCGGACTGGTCATCGACGTCGACGAGAACGCCCTCGACGGCGAACTCGGCTACCTCGCCCGCGCCGACCGCAACCGCCTGCCGGAGATCGCCCTCGACGCCGAGGAGGCCGCCGCGCTCACCCTGGCCGCCCGGGTCTGGCAGCAGGCCAAGATGAGCGGCGCCGCCAGCGGCGCGCTCCAGAAGCTGCGCGCGGCCGGCATCCCGTTCACCGAGACCGAGCGCCGCCCCGCCCTCGAACCCCGCATCCCCGCCCGCGAGGCCGCCTTCGAGCCGCTGCTCACCGCCGCCCGCGACCGCCGCCCGGTCACCTTCGAGTACCGCAAGGCCGGCGCCGCCGCCGTCGAGCAGCGCACCGTCGAGCCCTGGGCCCTGGAGTGCTGGCGCGGCCACTGGTACCTGGCCGGCTGGGACCGCGACCGCGAGGACGCCCGGGTCTTCCGGCTCAGCCGGATCACCGGCAAGGTCCGCGCCCGCTCCGGCGCCTTCCTCGGCACCGTCCCCGAGCACGTCGACGTCCGCGCCACCGTCGCCAAGTTCGCCGGCGAGGGCGCCACCGCCACCGCCGTGGTCAGGGTCCGCCGCGGCGCGGGCTTCCCGCTGCGCACCAAGGCGCTCGCCACCCGGCGGGCCGACGACGGCTGGGACGAGCTGGAGATCCCGTACGGCAACGGGCTCGGCGCCGACCTCGCCGAGTTCGGGCCGGACGTGCTGGTGGTCGGCCCCGAGGAGCTGCGGGCCGACGTCATCGACCGGCTGCGCGCGGTGGCCGGCACTGTGGTGGAGGGTGTGCGGGCATGAGCAACGCGATCGACCAGACCCGGCGGATGCTCTCGCTGGTCACCTATCTGCGCGAGCGGCCCGGCGCCGAGGTCGCCGAGGTGGCCCGCGCCTTCGGCATCAGCGAGCGCGAACTGATCGGCGACCTCAACGTCCTGCCGATGTGCGGCACCAGCTTCCGCGGCGGCGACCTGCTCGACATCGACACCGACGGCGAGCGGATCTGGTGGCACAACGTCGACGACGTCGCCCAGCCGCTGCGGCTGGCCGCCGACGAGGCGACCGCGCTGCTCGTCGCCGCCCGCGCCGTCGCCGGCCTGCCCGGCCTGCGCGCCGGCGACCGCGAGGCGCTCACCCGGGCCGTCGCCAAGATCGAGAACGCGGCGGGGGAGAGCGCCGAGGGCAGCGCCCGGGTCGGCGTCACCTTCGAGGCCGAGAGCCACGTCTTCGCCGACATCGACCGCGCCCTCAGCGAGGGCCGCCGGCTCTGGCTGCGCTACTACTCGCACGGCCGCGGCGGCATGACCGAGCGCGAGGTCGACCCGATCCGGCTGCTCACCGAGGGCCACACCTACCTGGAGGCCTGGTGCCGGACCTCCGAGGACCACCGGATGTTCCGGCTCGACCGGGTCGCCGAGATCAGGGTCCTGGACGTCCCCGCCGATCCGCCCAAGCGCGAGCCGCGCGACCTCTCCGGCGGACTGGTCAACCCCTCCGCCGACGACCCCGAGGTGGTCGTCGAGGTCTCCTCCGGCGGCCGCTGGGTCGCCGAGTACTACACCCACGACCAGGCCGAGGAACTGCCCGACGGCGGACTGCGGATCACCCTGCGCAGCGCCGACCCCTCGCAGCTGCGCCCGCTGGCGCTGCGGCTGGGCCGGGACGGGCGGATCGTCTCGCCGCCCGAGCTGGCGGAGCAGGCGCGTGCGGCGGCGCTGGAGGCGCTGGCGCACTACGGGGAGGGGCAGGTCTGAGCCGTGGAGCCCGGTACCAGATTCAAGGTGTACTGCTCGGAGTGCCGGGAGAAGGTGGAGCTGCCCGTCGAGGCGTTCCGCCTCACCTTCGGCCGGACCGAGGCGCAGGCGCACTACAGCTTCGGGTGCCCGCTGTGCGGGGCGGCGGTGCGCAAGCCGGCCGGGGAGAAGATCGTCGAGGCGCTGACCGGGGCCGGGGTGCGGACCATGCGGCTGGTGCCGGCCGAGGGGTGAGCCGGGACGGATAGGGTGGGGCCATGTCCTGGATGCTCGTCGCCGCCGTCCTCCTCGCCACCGCCGGCCTGCTGGTGCTGGGCGTCCTCGCGGTCCGGCTCTGGCTGGACGTGCGGGCGCTGGCGAAGGGCGTGGACGCCGCCTCGCGGGCGCTGGCCGAGGCGGCCGGGGACCTCGCGGCCTCGGCGCCGGGCCGCTCCTGACGGGTCGGGCCGGCCGGGCACACCGATCGGGGGCACCCGGGGACTGCTGCTCGGACGTAGGGGCGCGTTACGCTCTCAGTTGGCCCCTGAACGCGAACGGGGGCCGCTGTCCTGTTCGGGCGGCCGTCGTCAGGGCGTCACCCGCAGCGGTTACCATCCCCGCAGCGGGCGGCCTGTCGGGTGCCGCCAAGACTGAAGGTGGTCGAGCATGCGGGTCTCGTTCACCGCGATCCTCCTGGTCGCGGTCATTGCCATTGTGCTCTTCGGCGCCAAGAGGCTGCCGGAGCTGGCGCGTTCGCTCGGCCAGTCGGCACGGATCCTCAAGAGCGAGGCCAAGGCGATGCGCACCGACGGAACCGCCGACACCCCGGCGCCGCCCGCCCCGGCGGTGGCCGACGGCGGTACGGCGAGGACCATCCAGACCGCTCCGGGCGCGTCCGCGTCCGCGCGCCCGGTGGACGAGCAGCCCACCGGGCAGTCCGCAGGGCAGTCCGCTCCGGGTGGCGGGGCGCGCTGAACGCGCGGCACGCGCGACCACTGGAGGCCCGTCGACCGGCGGGCCCCGACGCACGAGTTGAGGACCGGGGTTGAGCAAGCTCACCAAGGCGTCGAAGGCGCCCAAGGATCCCGAGGGGCGGATGGCCCTCGCCGACCACCTGCGGGAACTGCGGAACCGGCTGGTCAAGTCGGTCCTGGCGATCGTGCTGATGACGATCATCGCGCTGATCTTCCACAAGCAGATCGAGGCGCTGCTGCTCAAGCCGCTGCCGCAGTGCAACGCGGAGACGATCAAGTCCACCGAGGGCCGCTGCGCGCAGGTCTCCACGATCGGTCTGACCGCGGGCTTCAACTGGATGCTCAAGGTGGCCCTGACCGCCGGTGTGGTCGCCACCGTCCCGATCTGGCTGTACCAGCTGTGGGCCTTCGTGGCGCCGGGCCTGCACAAGCACGAGCGCAAGTACACGGTCGTCTTCATGGCCTGCGGCGCGCCGCTGTTCCTGGCCGGCGTGGGGCTGGCCATCATGCTGCTGCCGCTGACCGTCGAGGTGCTGATCTCGTTCACCCCGAACGACACCACGCCGATCCTGCCGCCCGCGGACTACTTCGACATCGCCACCCGGCTGGTGCTGGTCTTCGGTCTGGCCTTCGAGTTCCCGCTGCTGCTGATCATGCTGAACATGGCCGGCATCGTCACCGGCAAGCGGCTGCTGGGCTGGTGGCGCGGCATGGTGATGGGCATCACCGTGTTCGCCGCCTTCGCGACGCCCAGCGCCGACCCGCTCAGCATGCTGGCGCTGGCCGCGCCGATCTGGGCGCTGTACTTCCTCGCGGTCGGTGTGGCGGTGCTGAACGACCGGCGCAAGGCCCGGCGCAACCCGGACCTCGCGCTGGACGACGAGGAGGCCTCGCACCTCGACCTCTCGGTGGCGCCGGTCGCCGGTGCCGAGGCGATCGAGGCCTCCGGGACGCCGAACGCCTCCTCCGCGCCGGTGCCGGCCGCCCGGCACGAGCAGATGGACGACATCACCTGAGCCGACCGGACTGAGATTCCGCGAGCCCCGGCCC
>NZ_JBHVER010000082.1:0-31509 GCF_042802195.1 Kitasatospora sp. NPDC057500
GGGGATCAGCCGGCCAGGCCGTTCCGCCACAGGGTGTTCACCCGGGAGCGCTCGGTGGCGTTCGGGTTCGGGTTGGTGCAGGAGGTGCCGGGGCCGCCGCCGGACATCAGCTCGCTGCACGGGCCGGAGTAGTGGTCGGGCAGGCCGAGCACGTGGCCGGTCTCGTGGGCGGTGACGCGCAGCGAGTTGTACTGCCGGTTCTGCGCGTAGTCGAGGAAGATGTAGCCGCGGCCGTGGCCGTCGGTGCTGGCGTAGGAGCCGCGGGAGTCGTTGCCCTCGTAGTAGCGGAAGTCGGCCGCCGTGCCGGAGCGGAGCTGCACGTTGGTGACCGAGCTGTTCCAGATCTGCGCGCTCTGGGCTATCTGGGTGCGGAAGGTGGGCGCGCTGCTGGCGTCGTAGGTCACGGTGACGGCCAGCAGGAACGGGTTGGCGGCCTGCTTGGCCCGCGCGGACTTCATGACGGCCTCGTAGAACGCCTGGTTGTTGGCGTCCTCGGCGACCGAGCCGGCGTAGGCGGTGCCGGAGGGCGTGTAGCCCTGGGTCGGCGCGGCGGCGGCGCTGGTCGGCAGGGCCGCCAGGCCGGCGGCGAGCGCCAGGCCGAGGGCGGCGGAGAACGTGCGCGAGACACGGTTCATGTGGGGGCTCCCGTTCACGGGTCGAGGGGTGGGGGTACCGCGGTGCGGCGGTACGGCGTACCGCCGGTGGCGCGGGTGGTGCGGTGGTGCGGGGTGGGCGCACGCCCTGCCGGCCGGAGGGGGTCGTCCGGTCGGGGTGCGCCGGGGGCCGCCGGGGAGGCGGACCGTCAGGGGGCCGGGTCAGCCGGCCAGGCCGTACCGTCGCAGGGAGTCGGCGCGGCCGCGTTCGGCGCTGTTCGGGTACGGGTCGGCGCAGGGGGTGCCGGAGCCGCCGCCGGACACCGGCTCGCCGCACGGACCGGAGTGGCGGTCGGGCAGGCCGAGCACGCGGCCGGTCTCCAGTCCGAGCGCCACGGAGAGCGTGCGCGGGACACGGTTCATGTGGGGGCTCCGCTTCACGAGTGCACCGCCGCCGGTGGGGGCCCGGCCGCGGGCATCGGACGAATGCTTGTGCCCCCAGAGCTTCGGCCAGGCCGGCGGCCCGGCGGATGATGTCAACCGGCGATAGCCCGGACCAATCACCGCGCCACCCGGCGATCCCTCCGCCGCTCCCCCGCGGCGGGGCCGCTCCCGGCACTCCGGCCCTCGACAGCCTGTCATGTCCCTGGCGTCAGCCCGTTTCGACCGTTACGCTCCCCGATGTGGAGCTCGACGTGAGACACCTGCGGGTGCTGTGCGCGATCGCCGACACCGGAAGCCTCCGCAAGGCAGCGCTGCAGCTCGGCATGACCCAGCCGTCGCTCACCACCCAGCTGCACCGCATCGAACGGGCCGTCGGCGGCACGCTGTTCACCCGGGAGCAGACCGGCAGCCGGCCCACCGCGCTCGGCCACTCCGTGCTGTCCCGGGCCAGGCCGGTGATCGCCGAGATGGCGGCGCTGGTGGCGGCCGCCCGCCAGGAGGCCCGGGAGGCGGCCGGTGGCGAGCGTGCCCGGCGAATGCGGATCGGCAGCGTCGGCAGCCGGGCGGTGGCCGCCTGGCTGCGCCGGGTGCACGAGCGGCTGCCGGAGACCGACACCACCATCCAGATCGACATCTCGGCCAACGCCCTGCTCCGGATGATCGCCGCCGACCAGCTGGACGTGGCCTTCGTGCACGAGAGCGAGGGCTTCCCGCTGCGGCTGCCCCCGGACGCCGAGCACCGGGTGCTGCTCGCCCGCGAGCCGCAGTTCGTCGCGCTGACGGCCGGCCACCCGGCGGCCGCCCGGCCGGTGGTCCGGCTGGCCGAGCTCGCCGAGGACACCTGGATGGTCGACCCGACCGCCGACCACGAGTACGCCGCGATGCGCCGGGTGTTCCGCTCCGCCGGGCTCAACCCCCGGGTGGTCCAGGTGCGGGACAACGCCACCGCCGCCGAACTGGTCGCCTCCGGGGAGGCGGTCCGCCCCTGCCAGCCGACCTCGCTGCCCGGCCCGGGCACCGTCGTGCGCCGGCTGCACGGCGACCCGCTGGCGGTGCGGCTGCTGCTGGTCTGGCGGCCGCGCGCGCTCGGCCCGCCGGCCCGCGAGGCGCTGTACGAGGAACTGCGGGCGGCCTACCTGGACCTCGCCCAGGCCAGCCCGGCGTACCGGGCCTGGCTCGCCGGGCACGACGAGGTGCTGCGCGCACTGCTGGGACCGCCGCCGCTGGACCCGCTCCGGGCGAACGGGCCGGTGGTGCCGAACGGGGCGGGCCCGGCGAGCGGAACGGGCGGCCGCACCGAGGAGCACCCCCGCGACGGGCAGCCGCGGGAGGGCTCGGCGCAGCGCCGCCCGCCGGTCCTCGTTCAGCGCTCCCTGGCGTGCAACGCCACTCCGACCGCCACCGTGGCCGCCGTCACCAGGCCCGCCGCGAGGACGCCGGCGCCGCCCGCCGCCGTGCAGGCGAGCACCGCCGCCGAGGCCACCGGCAGCAGCGACAGCTGAACCGCGCCGGTCTTGGCGTGCCGGGCGTGCAGCGCCCAGACGGTGAAGAGGTAGAGCGCGGTCGGCACGGTCACCGTCGCGGTGGCGGCCGTTTCGGAGATGTGCGCCTTGTGCACGGCCGATTCGACCGCCACCTCCAGCCCGGCGCCGATCGCCGCCGCCGAGCCGAACACCAGGTAGTGGCCGTAGCCCCAGAGGAAGGCGCGGCGGCTGGAGCGCAGGTGCTGGTGGACCGGCCGGTCGAAGTAGATCCACCAGGCCGAGAAGCAGATCAGCAGACCGCCGAGCGCGACCGGCAGCAGCCGGACCGGCCCCTCGTGCTCGTCCACCGCGGACTGCACCGCGACGGTCGCCGCCGCCACCGTCTCACCGAGCACGATCAGCGTGAACAGGCCGTAGCGCTCCGCGATGTGGTGCGGGTGCCAGGGGGTCCGCAGCCGCAGTTCGGCGATCGCGGGCACGGCCAGCTCGGCCAGGATCCCGATCGGGATCATCATCGAGCGGACGTCGTGCGGCAGCAGCAGCACGACGCCCCAGCCGATCTGGCAGAGCGTGATCCCGACGGCGTAGCGCAGCGCCACCGCACGGGCGAGCCCTTCCTCCGCGGCCGCCGCGCGCAGCCACTGGGTGACCATGGCCAGCCGCATCACCACGTAGCCGAGCACCACCAGCACGATGTCCTGGTCGGCGAACAGCCGCGGCACACCGGCCGCGAGGAGCAGCACGCCGGCGATCTGGACCAGGGTGGTGACCCGGTAGGGGACGTCGTCGCAGTCGTAGGCGGAGGCGAACCAGGTGAAGTTCATCCAGGCCCACCAGATGGCGAAGAAGGCGAAGAGGTAGCCGGTCAGACCGTCCCCCCAGTGGCCGCCCGCGAGGTCGTGGGCGAGCTCCCGCCCGGCCTGGCCCACGGCGACCACGAAGCAGAGGTCGAAGAAGAGTTCCAGCGGGGTGGCGACCCGGTGCGGTTCGTCCTTGCTGCGCGGGACCATCCGGCGCACCGGGCGCGGTTCGACGGCGTGCGGGCGGGGGGCTGCGGTGGAGTCGCTGCTCATGGAGGGTCTCCGGCTCCGGGCGGGCGGGCTGTACCCGCCGCATCCTGGCAGCGCGCCGGGCACCGTGCACGCACCGCAGCGCACCGGTGATCGCCCGAGAGCGCACGGAACGGGCCCGTGAGCGGCCTGGGCGCCCACCGGATACACCGATTGCCCCGTTATGCACCGATATGCCCTGGCGTCAGCGAGAGTTGACGCCCCGGTGCGCGAACCGGGTGACAGCGCGGCGGGTTTCCGGGCGCGCCCGCGCGGTACGGCGTGAGGTCCGGGAGCGCCCGCTAGATTCGTCCCCGGTTCGAGACGAACGGGGCCCGGGGACGGGCCCCGGCACGGGCGGCCTGCGGGCATCGCGGAAGGTCAAGGCGGGTGGGAGGACAGCGGGGGCGGCGACGCCGTTCCCCGTGTCCGCACCACCGGCCTCGTGATCACCGCGCTGCTCGCCAGTGCCCGCCGTACGCCCGCCCGGCGGCGGCCGACCCCTGCCCCGTCCCCGGCCGCGGACTCCGGCTACGGCTACGGCTACGGCTACGGCTACGGCTACGGCTACTTCTCCCAGCCGACCTTGGAGTAGTCCACACTGGCCAGCCCGGGCGCACCGTAGTTGGCGAGCCCCTTGCGGGCCGCCACCACCGTCGGCCGCTGGTACAGCTCATAGGTGTGGCCGAGCTCCCAGATCCTGGCGTCCGCCTGGTTGTAGAGGTTCGCGGCCTGCACCGGGTCGATGGTTCCGGCCGCCTTCCTCAGCAGCGCGTCGATCTCCTCGCTGCCCAGCTTGGAGAAGTTGCCGAAGACGTTGTCGCCCTGCGGCAGACGGAAGTTGGTCAGGCTGGTGGAGAGCGGGAACGAGTCGGTGTTGCGCCAGCTGGCGATGTCCCACTTGCCGGGGTTGACGTACTTGGTGAAGAAGTCGTTGGCCGCGACCTTGTCGATCTCCACCTTGACCCCGACCGCCAGCCACATCGCCTGGGCGGCGGTGGCGAGGTCGACCTGGGCCTGCGGGGTGGACTCGTTGAGCACCCAGTGCAGGGTCAGCGCCTGGCCGTCCCTGGTGCGGGGCCGGCCGGCGCCGTCCTCCTTCCAGCCGGCCTCGTCCAGCAGCCTCTTCGCCGCGGCCGCGTCGAACTTCGCCCACTCCCCGGAGTTGTCCCGGTAGCCGGTCTGGTTGGGCATGAAGATGTGGTTGCCGAGCGGCTTGAACTCCACCGGCACGCCGTTGTTGGCGATCCTGATGAGCGCATTGCGGTCCAGCGCCCTGCCGAGCGCCTGGCGGACCCTCACGTCCGCCAGCGGACCGCCGCCGCCGAAGGAGATGTGCACCTCGTCCCAGGGGCTGGCGGACCGGATCACCGCGTCCTCGGCGTCCTTGAGCTGCCCGTACGCGGTGGCGGTGCCGGCCGTGGCGAAGTCGATCTCGTTGTTGAGGAAGGCCTGGGTGGTCGCCGACTGCGTCATCACCCGGAAGACGATCCGGTCCGCCTTGGGCTTGGCGCCCCACCAGTTCGGGTCCGGGACGAGTGTCAGGGTCTGCGCGGTCTTGTCGGCGGCGCCGACCTTCAACGGGCCCGCGGTGATCGGGATCCGCTCCACCCAGCCCTTGTTGAAGTCGTCGGCGGTGGCGATCCCGGCGGCCGGGATCAGCGGACGGAACAGGTTCTGCCAGTCGGCGTAGGACTCGGAGAAGGTCACCTTGACCTCGGTCGGGTCGGCGCCCTGCTCGACGGCGGAGATCAGCTCGTAGCCGGCCGAGTCGGCGATGTTGTAGCCCTCCTTCTTCCCGTTGACGGCCTCCCAGTCGGCCTTGAAGTCGAGGAAGCTCAGCAGCTTGCCGTCCGACCACCTGGCCTTCGGGTTGAGCCGGTAGGTGATCACCTGCGGCGAGGCGGAGGTCACCTCGGCACCCAGCAGGTAGTCCGCGACCGGCTTGAAGGTGCCGGTCTCGTCGGTGCTGAACAGGCTCGGCTCCAGCGTGCGCATGATCTCCACCGCGTCGCCGTAGCGGCCGTCCACCTGGAACGGGTTCCACTGGGTGATCCACTGGTAGAGCGGGAAGCGGACCTCGCCGCCGTCGCGGACCTGGTCCAGCGGCTTGGCGTTGATGTCGATGGACCCCTGCCCGGCAGCCTGGCTGCTGACCGCCGGGTCCGCCGGACCGCCGCCGCCCGAACTGCACGCGGCGGCCGTGAGGACGACGGCGAGGGCGAGGGCGGCGGCGCGGCCGAGTCGGCGCGCGGGCGTGGCGGAAGCGTCCATGAGGTCCCCCCGTGTTGTCCGGCGAGTGGTGAGGGTGAGCGTCGCGAGGTGTGGCGAGGCTTGATCGTGGGCAGCCAAGTCGGTGCCGGGGACCGAACGTAACAGTCGATCAGAACCAGTACCAGGGGGCCGAGTTGACACCTGATCCAAGCGAAACGGGGCGCAACACGGCCGCAACACCCCGGCCGCGCACCACTGCCACACTCTGAGCTGCGCTTTCCCGAAAGGCCACTCCCCGATGCCCACCAGACGCGTCGGCCCCGCTCCCAGCCCTGGCGGCCGCCGATGCTCCGCTACCTGACCAAGCGGCTCGCCTACTACGCCGTCCTGCTGGTCGCCGCCGTCTTCCTGGCGTACGCGCTGGCCGGCGCCGCCCTGCAGCCGCGCGCCTACTTCGAGGCCAAGGTGCCGCGCCCCGCCGCCGCCTCGGTCGAGCGCCAGCTCACCGACCTCAACCTGAACGACCGCACCCCGGTCGTCCAGCGGTTCGGCCGCTGGGCCGGCGGCCTGCTGCACGGCGACCTCGGCCGCACCATCCACGACACCCCCGTGATGGACGACTTCCGCCGCCGGGTCTGGGTCTCGCTGCGGCTGCTGCTGGTCGGCAGCCTGCTCGGCATGGCGCTCGGCGTCGCCGCCGGGGCGTGGAGCGCGGTGCGCCAGTACCGGCTCTCCGACCGGCTGCTGACCGTCGTCTCCTTCGTCCTGCTCTCCACCCCGGTCTTCCTGGTCGCGCTCTTCCTCAAGAACGGCGCCATCGCCGCCAAGAACGCCGTCGGCCACGAGGTCGTCCCGTTCACCGGGTACGAGACGCCCGGCCTCACCGGCGGCCTCGGCGCACACCTCGCCGACTGGGCGCTGCACCTGCTGCTGCCCACCCTCTCGCTGGCGCTCGGCGGCCTCGCCACCTACAGCCGCTACCAGCGCGCCACCATGCTGGACGTGCTCGGCTCCGACTACCTGCGCACCGCCGAGGCCAAGGGCCTCACCCGGGGCCGGGCACTGGTCAAGCACGGGCTGCGGACGGCGGTCGTCCCGATGTCGACGATGTTCGCGTACGGCTTCCTCGGCATCTTCACCGGCGCCGCCTTCACCGAGACCATCTTCGGCTGGCACGGCATGGGCGAGTGGTTCATCCAGTCCGTCAACGAGCAGGACGTCAACGCGGTCGTCGCGGTCAACCTGTTCGCGGCGGTCGTGGTGCTCGCCTCCGGCTTCCTCGCCGACGCCCTGCACGCCGCGCTCGACCCGCGCGTGCGGTCCTGACCCGAGGAGGAGCCCCGTGACCGCCGCGATCACCGGACCCGCCGGCCCCGCAGAGCCCGCAGATTCCGCCGGGCCCGTGCCGCCCGGCACGGCCGGCCGGGGCCGGATCGTCCTCGCCCGGCTGCTCGCCGCCCGCGGGGCGGTGTTCGGCGCCGCCGTCGTCCTGCTGCTGTTCCTGCTGGCCTTCGGCGGCCCCTACCTCACCCCCTGGGACTACGCCGCCCCCGACTACGGCGCGCTGCGCCAACCGCCCTCCGCCACCCACTGGTTCGGCACCAACGGGATCGGCCAGGACGTCTTCGCGCAGACCCTCCGCGGCCTGCAGAAGTCGCTGGTCATCGGCCTGCTGGTGGCGCTGTTCTCGACGGTGCTGGCCTCCCTGGTGGGCGCCTGCGCCGGCTACTTCGGCGGCTGGACCGACCGGCTGCTGATGTTCCTGGTCGACCTGATGCTGGTCTTCCCGAGCTTCCTGGTCATCACGATCGTCTCGCCCCGGCTGAAGGGCACCGGCTGGCTCGCCTTCGTGCTGCTGCTCGCCCTGTTCAACTGGATGATCACCGCCCGGGTGGTCCGCTCGATGACGATCTCGCTGCGCGAGCGGGAGTTCGTCCTGGCCGCGCGGTTCATGGGCGTCCACCCGCTGCGGATCATCACCCGCCACGTGCTGCCGAACGTCGCCTCCTTCCTCATCATCGACGCCACCATCGCGGTCGGCGGCGCCGTGATGAGCGAGACCGCGCTCTCCTACTTCGGCTTCGGCGTCAAGGCGCCGGACGTCTCGCTCGGCACACTGCTCGCCGCCGGCACCAGCGAGGCACCGGTCTTCCCCTGGCTGTTCTACTTCGCCGCCGGGCTGCTGGTGCTCTTCGTACTGGCCGTCAACCTGATCGGCGACGGGCTGCGGGACGCCCTCGACCCCACCGCCGAGGCCGCCCGGCGGCCCCGCCGCCCGCGCGACCGCGCCAAGAGGAAGAGGAGCCGCGCGTGACCGGCACCACCGCGACCGACGCTCCGCTGCTGCGGGTGCGCGACCTCCGGGTCGACTTCACCGGCCCGCGCGGCGCCGCCCCCGTCCCCGCCGTGCGCGGCGTCGACCTCACGCTGCGCCGCGGCGAGACGCTCGGCATCGTCGGCGAGTCCGGCTCCGGCAAGTCCGTCACCGCGCTGGCCGTCCTCGGACTGCTGCCCGGCACCGCCCGGGTCCGCGGCTCGGTCCGGCTGGACGGCCGCGAACTCCTCGGCCTGCCCGGACGCGAGCTGGCCGCCGTCCGCGGCCGGCGGATCGCCATGGTCTTCCAGGACCCGCTCTCCGCCCTCACCCCCGTGCACCGGATCGGCGACCAGCTGATCGAGGCGCTGCGCGTCCACCGCCCCGGCCTCGGCCGGTCCGCCGCCCGCGCACGGGCCGCCGAACTGCTCGACCTGGTCGGCATCCCGGCCCCCGACCGCGCCCTGGACCGCTTCCCGCACGAGTTCTCCGGCGGCATGCGCCAGCGCGCCGTGATCGCCATGGCCGTCGCCAACGACCCCGACGTGCTGCTCGCCGACGAACCCACCACCGCCCTCGACGTCACCATCCAGGCGCAGGTGCTCGACGTACTGCGCACCGCCCGCCGGGAGACCGGCGCAGCCCTCGTCCTGGTCAGCCACGACCTCGGGGTGATCGCCGGGATGGCCGACCGGGTCGCCGTGATGTACGCGGGCCGGGTCGTCGAAACGGCCGGCGTCGACGAGCTGTTCGCCGCGCCGCGCCACCCCTACACGCTCGGCCTGCTCGGCGCCGTCCCCCGGCTGGACGGGCCGCGCGGGCCGCTGGTCCCGATCCCCGGCACGCCGGCGCCGATGGCCGCGCTGCCGGACGGCTGCCCGTTCGCCGCCCGCTGCCCGCTGGCGGAGGACCGCTGCCGCACGGCGGAACCGCCGCTGGCCGGTGACGGCCACCTCGCCGCCTGCGTCCGGGCCGGCGAGCTGGCCGCACGGCGGCCCGCGCCCGCCGAGGTGTACCCCGTGCCGGAGCTCCCGGCGGCCGGCCCGCCGCTCCCCCGGGCGCGGCGCCCGCCGGTCCTGGAGGTCGGCGGGCTCACCAGGACCTTCCCACTGCTCAAGGGCACCGTCCTCAGGCGCCGGGTCGGCTCGGTGTACGCGGTGGACGGCGTCGAGCTGTCGATCCGGGAGGGCGAGACGCTCGGCCTGGTCGGCGAGTCCGGCTCCGGCAAGTCCACCACCCTGTTCGAACTGCTGCGCCTCGCCGCCCCCGAGTCCGGCCGGATCGAGCTGCTCGGCCGGGACACCGCCGGGCTCTCCCGCGCCGAGGCCCACCGGATGCGGTCCCGGCTGCAGATCGTCTTCCAGGACCCGACGGCCGCCCTCGACCCCCGGATGCCGGTCGGCGACATCGTCGCCGAGCCGCTGCGCGCCCAGCGGGCCGCGAAGGACGAGATCGCCCGCCGGGTGCCCGAGCTGCTGCGCCAGGTGGGCCTCGACCCGGCGCACGCCGTCCGCTACCCGCACCAGTTCTCCGGCGGGCAGCGGCAGCGGATCTCGATCGCCCGCGCGCTGGCCGTCCGGCCCCGGCTGCTGGTGCTCGACGAGCCGGTCTCCGCGCTGGACGTCTCGATCCAGGCCGGGGTGCTCAACCTGCTCCAGTCCCTCAAGGCGGAGCTGGGCCTCTCCTACCTCCTCGTCTCGCACGACCTCTCGGTGATCCGGCACCTCGCCGACCGGGTCGGCGTGATGTACCTGGGGCGGACGGTCGAGCAGGGCGAGGCGTCCGCCGTCTTCGGCCGCCCCCGGCACCCCTACACCCGCGCCCTGCTCTCCGCCGTCCCGCTGCCGGACCCGGCCGCCGAGCGCACCCGCGCCCGCGTGCTGCTGGCCGGCGACCCGCCCTCCCCCACCGTCCGGCACACCGGCTGCCCGTTCCGGGCCCGCTGCCCCGTCCACCCGGGGCTCGCCGCCGCGGAGCGCGAGCGCTGCGAGAACGAGGCGCCGCCGCTCACGGCGGCCGGTGGTCACGGCGACCACCAGGCCGCCTGCCACTTCCCGGAGAGGTGACGCGGCGCGGGCGCCGGGCGGCTCCGAACAGCGGACACCCGCCTGGCGGGCTCCCCGGCGCCGTGCGACAACTCTGCTATGTCCTGGTCCAACCTGACGATCATGGTCGGCTCGCTCGCCATCGCCTCCGTGGTGCTCCTGCTGCTGCCACGCTTCGCGCCCGTCGAGGCCCGCAAGCCGCACAACGACGTGACGGCCGCCATCTTCGCCATGGTCGGCGTGCTCTACGCCGTCCTGCTCGCCTTCGTGGTGATCGTGGTCTGGGAGGCCGCCGACGACGCCCGGGCCACCACCTTCCGCGAGGCCGACCAGCTGGCCGGCCTCTACTGGACGTCCCGCGAGTTCGACAGCCCCACGGGCATCGAGCTGACCGACCTCACCCTCCAGTACGCGCACACCGTCATCGGCGACGAGTGGCGGCTGATGGCCGACCACCGCACCGACCCGAACACCACCGAGCTGGTGTACCGGATCCGCGACACCACCAATGCCCTCCAGCCCGTCGACGCCCGCCAGCAGGCGCACTTCGAGAACGCCCTCAAGCACGTCGAGGGCCTGGCCAGCGAGCGCCGCGCCCGGCTCACCCAGGTCCAGGACGCGGTGCCGCCGCTGCTCTGGGTGCCGCTGATCGCCGGCGCGGTGCTGACCGTGGGCTTCGCCTTCGTGTTCGGCATCTCCAGCATCCGGCTGCACCTGGCGATGGTGCTGACCATGACCGCGATGATCTGCGTGGTGCTGATCGTGATCAAGGAGATGAACTACCCCTTCGACGGCGTGAACGCCGTCGAGCCCGACGCCTTCCAGGTCTTCCTGAACCGGCTCCCGGCCACCCGCTGAGCTCCACCCCCGGTCACTGCGGGTCACCGGACGATGGCGATTCGGCGGATCGGCCCGACAGCGTGTAATGTCTTGCGGGTCAGCAGGCGCCGCTAGCTCAGTTGGTTAGAGCAGCTGACTCTTAATCAGCGGGTCCGGGGTTCGAGTCCCTGGCGGCGCACCGACGGTCGAAGGGTCCTCTCGCAGCAGCGAGGGGGCCCTTCGGCGTTTCCCGATGCCGGAGGTGAACCCCGGGCGGCCCGGGGGCGAACGGGCCGGACCCCCGGGTGGCGCCCGGTGGTTCGAGGCACCGCCCGGAAGCGTGTATTGTTCTCTTCGTCAGCAGGCGCCGCTAGCTCAGTTGGTTAGAGCAGCTGACTCTTAATCAGCGGGTCCGGGGTTCGAGTCCCTGGCGGCGCACCGACACCGGGGAGCCTCTCGTAGCAACGAGGGGCTCCCCGGCTTTTCGCTGCCCATTGACGTCCGATTTGTGTGTGATGTCGGTCTCGCTTCCCGTCGTGGTGGAGCCAACCGGTACCTTCGGCGCGTTCTGGGCTGTAAACCGGAAAAGGGGCAAAGGCCCCCGAACGCCGACGATCCCGTCTGCGCGAGCCGGCACGGTCCCCCGCGTCCTGCCCGGCCCCGCGCAGCCGCCCGCCCGCAGGAGGCCGCCGCTTTGTCCCGTCCCGCCCTCAGCGGCGCACCGCGCACCCGGAAACCCAAGGCCCGCAGACCCCGCAGGTCCCGCCGCACCGGCTGGCGCAGACTGGTCCCCACCTGGCGGATGACCCTGGTCGGCTTCGCCGCCGCGCTGCTGCTCGGCGTCGGCCTCTTCGCCCTCGGCATCACGCTGGTCAAGGTGCCGGACGCGCACGCCGCCGCGACCGCGCAGAGCAACACCTGGCTCTACCAGGACGGCTCGGTGATCGCCCGGACCGGCCAGACCAACCGGCAGAACGTCCCGCTGGACAAGGTCTCCCCCGCCGCCCAGCACGCCACGCTGGCCGCCGAGGACCGCAACTTCTACCACGAGGGCGCCGTCAACGTCCCCGGGCTGGTCCGCGCCGCCCTCAACACCGCCAAGGGCGAGGGCACCCAGGGCGGCTCCACGATCACCCAGCAGTACGTGAAGAACACCTACCTGAGCCAGAAGCAGTCGGTCTCCCGGAAGGTGAAGGAACTCTTCATAGCGATCAAGGTGGACGCCACCGAGAGCAAGGACGAGATCCTCTCCAGCTACCTCAACACCTCCTACTACGGCCGCGGCGCGTACGGCATCCAGGCCGCCGCGCAGCAGTACTTCGGCGTCGACGCCTCCGAGCTCACCGCCGCCCAGGGCGCCTACCTGGCCGCGCTGCTGAACGCCCCGAGCGCCTACGACGTGGCCACCGCCACCCCGGCGGGCAAGCAGAACGCCGTCAACCGCTGGAACTACGTGCTCGACGGCATGGTGAAGGAGGGGTGGCTCTCCGCCGAGGAGCGGGCCGCCACCACGTTCCCCGAGGTCAAGGACCCGCAGTCGCAGCTCGGGCTGTCCGGCCAGGCCGGCTACCTGGTCAACGCCGCCACCGAGTACCTCACCACCAACCAGATCATCAGCGAATCGGAGCTGGCCAAGGGCGGCTACACGATCAGGCTGACCATCGACCCGAACCGCCAGCAGGCCCTCCAGGACGCCGTCCAGGCCCAGCTGAACGACACCCTCGCCCCGGAGAAGCGCAAGAAGGACGCCGCCGTCCAGCCCGGCGCCGCCTCCGTGGACCCGAAGACCGGCGCCGTGGTCGCCCTGTACGGCGGTGTCGACTACACCAAGCACTACGTCGACAACGCGACCCGGCGGGACTACCAGTCGGGCTCGACGTTCAAGGCGATCGCGCTGGCCGCGGCGCTGGAGAACGACGCCAGGACCCAGTCGGGCCAGACCATCACCCCGCGCACCGTCTACGACGGCACCAGCGGCCGCAAGGTCCGCGGCGGGAAGGGCACCCCGTACGCGCCGCCGAACCAGGGCGACAAGAGCTACGGCCAGATCACCCTCCAGCAGGCCACCAACTGGTCGGTGAACTCGGTGTTCGCCCAGCTCGCCCAGGACACCGGGCTGGGCAAGGTGCGGGACACCGCGATCGCGCTCGGCCTGCCCAGCAACACCCCCGGCATGGAGCCGGTGCCGTCGATCCCGCTGGGCACCGCGACCCCGAGCGTGCTCGACCTGGCGGGCGTGTACGCCACGCTGGACAACGGCGGCAAGCAGATCACCCCCTGGCTGGTCCAGTCGGTGGACCACGAGGGCGAGCCGATCGAGCTGCCCGCGCACAAGACCACCCAGGCGATCAGCGAGCAGACCGCGCGCGAAGTCACCTCGATGCTCCAGGGCGTGGTGAGCGACCAGGGCGGCACCGGCTGGCGCGCCAAGGACCTGGGCCGTCCGGCGGCGGGCAAGACCGGTACGACGGACGACCAGAAGTCGGTCTGGTTCATCGGGTACACCCCGGAGCTGGTCACCTCGGTCGCGCTGTTCGGGCAGGACCCGGCCACCGGCGCGCAGGTCAGTCTGAGCGGCACCGGCGGGATCGACGGCGCGGCGGGCGGCCAGTACCCCGCGAAGATCTGGACCACGTACATGAAGGCCGCGCTGAAGGGGCAGCCGGTCGCCGAGTTCCCCGCACCCTCGGGTGCCGAGTACTCCACGCGCAGCGGCTCGGGCTCCTCCGGGTCCGGCCCCTCGTCCACTCCTTCGAGCACGCCGTCGGCGCCGTCGAACGGCTCCGGCGGGTCGTCGAAGCCGTCCGGCGGACCGTCCCAGGGCGGCGGCCAGGGCGGTCAGGGCGGCTCCGGCTCCTCCGGTGACGCGGGCTCGTCGCCCTCCGGTGTGCCGTCGACCGGGTCGGGATCCGACTCCGGCGGGTCGGGCGGCAGTGGCGGCTCCGGCTCGGGCGCCGGCGGGGCCGGCGGTTCGGGCGGGTCCGGGTCCGGTTCCGGGTCCGGGTCCGGTGGGACGGGTACCACGCCGGTCCAGCCGACCAAGCCCCCGGCGCCGACCACCGCCCCGGAGCCCCCGGGCGGCACCGGCGGCTCGGGCTCGGGATCGGGCTCGGGGTCCACCGGATCGGGGTCCGGCGGATCCGGGTCCGGCGGCTCGGGGTCCACCGGCTCCGGCTCGGGCGGGTCCGGCTCGGGATCCACCGGATCCGGATCGGGGTCGAGCGGCGGCGGGACGGACACGGGCGCCGGGGCGGGTACGCCGGCCACGGCCGGGGCCGGCTCCGGCGGGTAGCGCGCGCCCGCGCACGCTTCCGTGCAGGTGGCGCAGGCCGAGCAGGACCGAATGATGGAATGACCCCTTACCGAATTACCGGTACGACTGTCACAATTCGTCGGTGCACAGCTCCAACCCCCTGCTCGGCCGCTCCCCCGGCCGGACCCTCGGGCTCACCCTCGCCCTCGTCTCCGCGTTCGCCTTCGGCGGCTCCGGAACGGCGGCCAAGCCGCTGATCGAAGCCGGGCTCTCCCCGCTCCACGTGGTCTGGCTCCGGGTCACCGGCGCCGCCGTCGTGCTGCTGCCGCTGGCCTACCGCCACCGCGACGCCGTCCTCCGGCGGCCCGGCCTGCTGATCGGCTTCGGCCTGCTCGCCGTGGCCGGCGTCCAGGCCTGCTACTTCGCGGCGATCTCCCGGATCCCGGTCGGCGTCGCCCTGCTGATCGAGTACCTCGGCCCGCCGCTGCTCATCGGCTACGTCCGGTTCGTCCAGCGCCGGCCGATCAGCCGGGGCGCGGCGATCGGCGCGGGCGTCGCGGTCACCGGGCTCGCCTGCGTCGTCGAGGTCTGGAACGGCCTGAGCTTCGACGCGCTCGGCGTCCTGTTCGCCCTCGGCGCGGCCTGCTGCCAGGTCGGCTACTTCGTGCTCGCCGACGCCGGCAGCCGGGGCGAGCGCCCGGTCGACCCGATCGCCGTCAGCGCGTTCGGCCTGCTGATCGGCTCGATCGTGCTCACCGTCCTGACCCGCCCCTGGGAGGCGGACTGGAGCAGGCTCGGCGGGGACGTGGTGATGAACGGGCACACCCTGCCCGCGCTGCTCCCGGCGGCCTGGATGGTCCTGATCGCGACCGTGCTCGCCTATCTGACCGGCGTCGTCGCCGTCCAGCACCTCTCCCCGCCGGTCGCCGGAGTGGTGGCCAACCTGGAGGCCGTGGTGGCCACCGTGCTGGCCTGGGTGCTGCTGGGCGAACACCTCGGCCTGCCGCAGACGGCCGGCGGGCTGCTGGTGCTGGCCGGGGCGTTCGCCGCCCAGGCGAGCAAGCCCGCCGGTACGGCCGGAACGGATCCGGCGGGGGCTGCCGGGAACCCGGCTCCGGCGGCCGGCGCGGTACCGGCCGGCGCGACGGCGCTCGGTGAGCGGCTCACCCGCGCCGCCGGGGCCGAGGCCCATCGGGACCGGGAGCGGGACCGGCACCGGGGCCGCTGAACGGCCCGGGGCGGCGACCGGTCAGTGACCGGCCCAGCCGAACCAGTCGAGGTGGCCGAGCGGCCACACGACGGCCGCCACCGGGCCGACCACGTTGTCCACCGGCACGGCTCCGCCGCCGGGGCCGCTCTGGTGGTAGCGGGAGTCCGCGGAGTCGCTGCGGTGGTCGCCCTCGACCCAGACGTAGCCCTGCGGCACCGTCACCGGACCGAAGTCCAGCCCGGCGCAGGAGTCGTTCCCGGGGTGCAGGTACGGCTCGTCGACCTCGGCGCCGTCGACGGTCAGCGTGGTGCCCGAGCACTGCACGGTCTGCCCGCCCGTCGCGATGACCCGCTTGACCAGGTAGTTGTCGTCCTTCGGCGGCACCAGGCCGACGAAGGAGAGCACCGAGCCCAGCGCGTTGGAGACGGGGTTCCCGCCGGTCGGCTGCGGCGGCAGCCAGTCCCCCGGGTCCTTGAACACCACCGGCTGGCCCGGCTCGGGCTCCCAGCCGGTCAGCGGGGCGAGCTTGTTCACGCCGACCCGGTCGCCGATCCGCAGGGTGTTCTCCATCGAACCGGACGGGATGGTGAACACCTGGAACAGACAGGTCTTGATCAGCAGCGCGACCACCAGGCCGACCGCCGCCATCGCCGGGATCTCGATCCACCACGGCCGCGGCCGGCGCCCGGGCCGGCGGGCCTTCGGCGATCCGCTCCGGCGCCCCTCGGCGGCACGGCGGGCCCGCCGTGCCTCGGCCCGGCCCCCGACCGGGGCGGCGGGCCCGGGCCCGCCGCCACCATGCGTTTCGGGCAGGTTCACCGCCATCGTCGCTGCTCCACTCTCCGGCTGCGGGGGAACCTGCACGCTACGCCAACCGGTGATCCAGGCGAAATCGGACGTTTACCCGCGCCAGACATCCCGCGGGCCCGGCGGACCGCGCACGCCGTCAGACGGAGGCGTTCCCGTGGGTCACCGCGTCGCTGGCGATGGCCTCGTGGTGGCGGATGACCTCGGCGATGATGAAGTTGAGGAACTTCTCCGCGAACACCGGGTCCAGGTGGGCGCCGGCGGCCAGCTCGCGCAGCCGCTTGATCTGGGTGCGCTCACGGGCCGGATCGGCCGGCGGGAGCTTGTGCTCGGCCTTGAGCCGGCCGACCCGCTGGGTCGCCTTGAAGCGCTCGGCCAGCATGTGGACCACCGCGGCGTCGATGTTGTCGATGCTCTCGCGCAGGCTGGTCAGCTCGGCCCGCACGGCATCGCCGACCCCCTCGGGCAGTCCGGCGTCGGGGGTCGTGGGGTGGTCCGTCATCGGGGCGGCTCCGCAGGTCTCTCGGTGGTGCGCCCGACCGTGCGGCGGCCGGGCCCGGGCCCGGGCCAATCTAACAGGGCGCCCGGCACGTGCCCGCACCATTAACGACGACCGTCCACGATCCGGACGGCGTCCGAACCGGCCGGCGCACGGCCCGGTCCGCCCGGGACCACCGGGGATTTTCGGACGCGACGGGCCGGTGTGCTACTTGTGGCACGCCCCGGGCCTGCCCGTAGGCTGGGCCGCGGCATGACCGGACGTGACGAATCAGCAGTTCCTCAGTAACGGAGGTACCGATCGTGGCAACCACTCGCACCGCCAGCACCGCTTGGGAAGGCAACCTGGTCGAGGGCAAGGGCCTGGTGACGTTCGCGTCGTCCGGCATCGGCGAGTACCCGGTCTCCTGGCCGGCCCGCGCCGAGGCCGCGAACGGCAAGACCAGCCCGGAGGAGCTCATCGCGGCCGCGCACTCCGCCTGCTTCTCGATGGCCCTCTCGCACGGCCTGACCGGCGCGGGCACCCCGCCCACCAAGCTCGACACCAAGGCCGACGTCACCTTCCAGCCCGGCACCGGCATCACCGGCATCCACCTGACGGTCGTCGGCGAGGTGCCCGGGCTGGACGAGGCCGGCTTCGTGAAGGCCGCCGAGGACGCCAAGGCCAACTGCCCGGTGAGCCAGGCCCTGGCCGGCACCACCATCACCCTCACCGCCGGCCTGGCCGGCTGACCTCCCCGGGCGTCCCGCCCACGGCCCGGTCGGGCGCACGTCCGGCGCTGACCGGGAGCCCGAGGGCGCGTTCTCGGAGCACACGCCCCCGGTGCACATCATGTGATGTGCACCGGGGGCGTCCGCATGTATCACCACACTTGACCCCAAACCAGACGAATCACCCCGGCGGCGGTCACCGCGCGTTGCCATCGCGTCCTATGATCGGCCGCAGCGCCCTGTTCCTCACGGTTCCTCAGGCGGGTTCCCACCCGGCCGCTCCGTCCCGAGCGTCCCGCACCGGAGTCCGTCCTCCGCGAGTGCGGCAGAGCGCGGAGCCGGCCGCCGAAGTCGGGTGACCGGCCGGACCAGCGTCAAGCGTCAGCAGCGGACGGGAGCATGCCGTGCCGGGCCAGAACGAGGGGGCCGACGCACACCACCCAGGCGTGCGGCACGAGGACCCGCGGCCACTCCGCCTGCCGCCGCCCGTCCTCCACGCCGCCCCGGCGAACGGCGCGGCCGGCGGCACCGACCGCGGACCGACCCCGGCCTCCCTGGCCGGGCTGGCCGGCCTCCGGGAGGGGCCGCCCGGCGACGACGCCCTCCGCTGCCCCGCCTGCTCGGCCCCGCTGACCGACGGCACCCACCACGCGGCGGACGGCGGCGGCGCGCACGGCCGGCCGGCGACCGGGGGCGACGACCGGCAACTCGCCGCGCTGCGGGCCAGCGAGTCCCGGCTGCGGGCCGCCTTCTGCGACGCCGGCATCGGCATGGCCCTCATCGACCCCGAGGACCGGATCATCGAGGTCAACCCCGCCTTCGCCGCGCTGACCGGCCGCGCCGTGGACGAGCTGGTGGGAACGCACATCCACGAGATCGCCGACCCCGAGGGCATGCCGCGCCGGCTGTTCCGCGCGCTCGCCCACGGCGAGCACGACCGGATCCGGGTCGAGAAGCAGCTCAAGCACCGCACGGGCCGGACGGTCTGGAGCAAGGTGACCGTCTCGCTGATCCGGGACGCCGAGGGCGGCCCGCTGTACACGCTCGCCCTGGTCGAGGACATCACCGAGCAGCGCCGGCTCGGCGACCGCCTGGAGTACCAGGCCCTGCACGACCCGCTGACCCGGCTGCCCAACCGGACCCTCTTCTTCGAACGCCTCGACGCCGCCTGCCTCACCCCCGACCGGGCGGAGGGCGCGGCCGCCGGGCCCTCCGGGTCGGCCAGGGGCGTGGCGACCACGGCCGACGGCGCCGGGACCGGCGGGTCCCGGGTCGGCGTCTGCTACCTGGACCTCGACGGGTTCGCCGCGATCAACGAGGCCCTCGGCCACCACATCGGCGACCAGTTGCTGATCGCCGTGGCGACCCGCCTGCGGCGCGGCTTCTCCGCGCAGGGCACCCAGCTGGTCGCGCGGATGGGCGGCGACGAGTTCGCCGTCCTGGTGACCGACAGCCGGGGCAGCGACCAGCTCACCGACCTGGCCGCCCGGATCCTCGACGCCCTGGAACGCCCCTTCGACGTGGCCGGCCACCGGCTGGTGGTCACCGCCAGCGTCGGCGTGGTCGAGCGTTCGGTGCACGAGACCACCCCCACCGACCTGGTGAAGGACGCCGACGCCACCCTGTACTGGTCCAAGGCCGACGGCCGGGCCCGGTGGACCCTCTACGACCCCGACCGGGGCGCCCACCAGCTGACCCGCCAGCTGCTCGCCACCGCGCTGCGCCCGGCGCTGGAACGCGGCGAGTTCACCATCGAGTACCAGCCGCTGGTCGGCCTGGCCGACGGCGCGGTGCACGGTGCCGAGGCCCTGGTCCGGTGGCGCCACCCCCGCTACGGGACGCTCTCGCCGGACCGCTTCATCCCGCTGGCCGAGGAGTCCGGGGCGATCGTGCCGCTCGGCAAGTGGGTGCTGGAGGAGTCCTGCCGCCAGGCGCGGCGCTGGCTCACCGAGTTCCCCGAGACCGAGACCTTCGTGAGCGTCAACCTGGCCGCCCGCCAGATCTGGGACTCCGACGTGGTCGCCGACGTCGCCCAGGCCCTGGAGCGCACCGGCCTGCCGGCGCGGCTGCTCCAGCTGGAGATCACCGAGAGCGCCCTGCTCGGCCCCGGTGGGCGCCCGCTCCAGGCGCTCCAGGCACTGGCCGACATGGGCGTGCGCATCGCGATCGACGACTTCGGGACGGGCTACTCCAACCTGGCCTACCTCTCCCGGCTCCCGGTGCACGTGCTGAAGCTGGACGGCACCTTCATCGAGGGGTTCCGCGACCCGGCCCCGGCCGGCGGCCGGCCGGAGCTCCCCGAACTCCGCTCCCGGCGCAGCGACGCCGACGAGCAGATCGTCGGTGCGATGGTGCAGCTGGCCCACACCCTCGGCCTGACCGTGACCGCCGAGGGCATCGAGAGCGCCGCCCAGGCCGAGCGGCTGCGGCTCACCGGCTGCGACACCGCCCAGGGCTGGTACTTCGCCCGCCCCGGCGAGGCCGAGCTGGTCGCGGCGATACTCCGCGACGGCCGGGAGGACCGGGAGGGCGCCGAGGACCCGGGCGGACCGGGCGGGCGTTAGCCCCGGGCCCGGGTCCGGCCTCCGGCCGCTCAGGCGGTCCCGGTCCGCCCCGCCGTCAGGCCGTACGCCTCGGCGATCAGGCCGTAGGACCGCAGCCGCGCCTCGTGGCCGTGGATGTGCGAGGTCACCATCAGCTCGTCCACGCCGGTCCGCTTGCGGAGCGCCTCCAGCCCGTCGGCCACCTCGCCGGGCGCGCCCAGGACGACGTTGCCCAGCCAGTCGTCGATGAAGTCCGCCTCCACCGGGCTGTACGGGTGGGACTCGGCCTCCTCGGGGGTGGGGATCGGGCCCGGGTTGCCCCGGCGCAGGCGCAGCATGCCGAGCGCCGCGGAGCGGGCGAGGCGGCGGGCGGAGGCCTCGTCGTCGGCCGCGACCGCGCTCACCCCGATCAGCGCGTACGGCTCGTCGAGGACGGCCGAGGGGCGGAACTCCGAGCGGTAGAGGTCGAGCGCCGGCAGGGTGTTCGCGCTGCTGAAGTGGTGGGCGAAGGCGAACGGCAGGCCGAGCCGGCCGGCCAGCCGGGCGCTGAACCCGGAGGAGCCGAGCAGCCAGACCGGCGGGCGTCCCTCCCCCTTCGGAACGGCGGTGAGCCGCGCGTAGGGGTGCCCGGCCGGGAAGCTGCCGTCGAGGAAGTGGGTCAGCTCGGAGAGCTGGTGGGGAAAGTCGTCGGCACCCTCGCCGAGGCCGCGCCGCAGGGCCCGGGCGGTGGCCTGGTCGGTGCCGGGGGCCCGGCCGAGGCCGAGGTCGATCCGGCCGGGGTGGAGCGCCTCCAGCAGGCCGAACTGCTCGGCGATCGCCAGCGGGGCGTGGTTGGGCAGCATCACGCCGCCGGAGCCGAGGCGCAGGGTGGTGGTGTGGGCCCCGAGGTGGGCCAGCAGGACGGCTGGCGTGGAGCTGGCGACGCCGGGCATCCCGTGGTGCTCGGCCACCCAGAAGCGGTGGTAGCCCCACTGCTCGGCGCTGCGGGCGAGGGTGGTGGTCGCGGCGAGCGCCTGTGCGGGCGTGTGGCCGGCCCCGACGGTGGCCAGGTCGAGGATCGACAGCGGGGCGGGTGCCGTTCCCCGGGCGGTGCCCCGGATCGCGTCCGCGGTGTGCGGCCCGGCCCCGTTCTCCCGCCGGTTCTCCTGCCTGTCCTCGGTCGTCATGCCGTCCGTCCTCCTGGCCGTGGTCGGTCCCGTCCGCCGGTGCGTCTCCACCGGTGCTGCCCCGGCGGCGGTCGGTGCCGCGGCCGGTGCCGAGACTGGTCAACCCCGCCCCCCGGCTCCCTTGTTCCCGGCCCGTCCCCGGCGGGGGCTGACTCAGAGCCAGCGGACGAACACCCGTGGCGACTTCACGCCAGCGCGGGAAGTCGCCAGCCCGCGGGCTCGCGGTCGGCGGTCGGCTTCCGGCAGGCTAGGGCTCAGGCGGATCACCCAACCGGATCCGCACTCACCAGCAAGATCGGCGGGCTGGACCAGCGCCGACCGATCCCCGCGAGCCCCCGGAGCGGCACCCCGCTCCGGGGGCTCGTGCCATTACCCGCCCGGGCGTGAGGCCCGTCACCTGTGGCCCTTCCCACAGCCGGGGTGCTTCATGGTGTGAAAAGTCGAGGCGCTAGCGTTGTCCCTTGCAACCACTGCTCCCCCGGGCAGCCTGGAGGGAGGACGGACATGGACATCGCCGCACTGGTCGGATCCTCGTGGATCTGCGCCCTGGCACTCTGCGCCGTTCTCGGCGACGCCTTCCTCCCGTTCCTCCCCAGCGGGACCCTCGTCATACTCGCGGTGCTCAAGACGGCGCAGATAGACGGCGCCCCCTTGATGCTCGGACTCGGGGTGGCCACGGCCTCCTTCCTCGGCGACCTGCTGCTGCTCCGGCTGGCGCGCCGCGGCGCGCCGATGGTCAGCCGGCGCCTGGAGCACCGGCCGAAGCTGGCGGCCAGCGTGACCCGGGTCCAGCAGGCCCTGGACGGACGCACCACCCGGGCGGCGGCCGCCATGGTGGTGGTCGCCCGCTTCGTACCGGCCGGGCGGACCGTCCTCGACCTGGCCATCGGACACTCCCCCGCCCATCCCCACCGCTTCCTGCGGTGGTCGGCGCTGGCCGCGATGATCTGGGCGGCCTACATCGTGACCCTGGGCTGGCTCAACAGCCACTGGTTCGACACCGCCTGGCTGAGCCTCGCGGTCTCCTGCGCGGCCGCCACCGCGGTGAGCACCGCCATCGCGCGGGTCGTGCGCCGCAACCGCCGGCTCTCCTTCGACTGACGCCGCGACGGCCGCACCCCCGGAACGCCCGTTGCGCGAAACGGGCGAAACGTCACGGGTCGGCAACGGAAGACGTCTCTTCGCATCCCGCACAACCGTGCCCCGCGTGTTCAGTCCCGGCGGACCCCGGGCCTTTGGTGCCCTCCGTGTTCGCGTGACATGCTAACGACGGATAATCAATCAATTGTCCGATATGACCGGCTCGACCGCGGTCGCGGTCGTCACCCGGTCCGGACACCCAGGGGAGACGATGGCCGGCATCTCGCGCAGGACCGTGCTCACAGCCACCGCCGCGACCGCGGCCCTCGGAGCGGTGGCGGCCTGTTCCGGGGGCGGCTCGGGACCGGCCGGTCCCACCGGATCGGCCCCGGCCCCCACGACCGGCACCGCCGGCACCGGGCCGACCACCACCGGCACCCCCGCCGGCACCCCCACCGGGACCCCGGCCAAGGGCACGCCGATCGGGGACGGCTCGACCTCCGACACCGGCCCGCAGCCGAACCAGCCCAAGCCCGAGAAGCTCAAGCCGGGCGAGCGCCCGCCGCAGTTCGTGGTCTTCTCCTGGGACGGCGCCGGCGCCACCGAGGACGACCAGTTCCCCCGGTTCCTGAAGCTCGCCGAGGAGCACAAGGCCTCGATGACCTTCTTCCTCTCCGGCATCTACACCCTGCCCAAGGGCCGGGCGGAGCTGTACCACCCGCCGAAGCACGCGATCGGCGCCTCCGACATCCCCTACCTGTCGGACGGCGCGGTGAAGAACACCATCAGGCTCATCAGCCGGGCCTGGCTGGCCGGCCACGAGATAGGCACCCACTTCAACGGCCACTTCTGCTCGACCCGCTCGGACGGCAACGGCGTCAACAAGTGGACCCCCGAGGACTGGCGGAGCGAGATAGACCAGGCCGTCGGCTTCGTGACCCAGTGGCGGACCAACACCGGCTTCACCGACGTCGATCCGCTCCCCTTCGACTACGGGAAGGAGCTGGTCGGCGGCCGCACCCCCTGCCTGGAGGGGCAGAAGGCCCTGCTGCCCACCATCGCCGGCCTCGGGTGGAAGTACGACGCGAGCTCCTCGGGCGGCCTGCAGATCTGGCCCCAGAAGGTGCAGGACGGCAAGGTCTGGGACCTCCCGCTGCAGAGCATCCCCTTCCCGGGGCACACCTACCAGGTGCTCTCCATGGACTACAACATCCTGGCCAACCAGTCCTCCGGCAGCACCAAGGGGGACCCGGCCAAGTACGACGAGTGGCGCGCCCAGGCCCGGGACGCCTACCTGGCCGGGTTCGACCGCGCCTACAACGGCAACCGCGCGCCGTTCTTCATCGGCAACCACTTCGAGCAGTGGAACGGCGGCATCTACATGGACGCCGTCGAGGAGACGCTCAAGGCCGTCGCGGGCAAGCCGGACGTCCGGCTGGTCTCCTTCAAGCAGCTCGTCGAGTGGCTGGAGGCGCAGGACCAGTCCACCCTGCGCAAACTGCGCACCCTCAACGTCGGGCAGGCGCCGGCCGGCGGCTGGGAGTCCTTCCTCGGCGCGGCCGGTTAGGCCCTCGGCCGTCCGGCGGCGGCGGAGTCCGGGCCGAGCAGGGCACGGACCACCGCCTCGGCGCCGGCGCGCCCCCAGAGGACCGAGTAGTGGTTGGTGCCCGGCACCCCCGACGCCGGGACCGGGTGGGTGCGGTCCAGCCCCGTCGCCGCGAGCCGCTTCTCGTCGTACAGGCCCTGCGGCTCGTCGAGCAGGCCGCGCTCCGCCCAGATCAGCTCGCCCGGGCAGGGCAGCCGGTGCACGGCGGCGGCGGCCTCCTGGTCCAGCAGGACCTGCGCCCCGTCGGCCTCGACCGCCGCCAGCACGCAGGAGGAGCGCAGTTCGGGTTCGGCGCCGACGAGGTCGCGCTGGGTGTAGGCGTCGATCTCGTCGCACCAGTCGGCGGCGAAGGCCGGGTGCCGCTGCCAGAAGTCGCGGTACGCCTGCCGGTCGGGGAAGGTCATCGACAGCCGGGCCAGCGCCGGCCCGAGCACGGCGGCCAGGGCGTCGTCGCTCGCCCCCTCGGGCAGCGGGAAGGTGACCGCTCCGTCGACCAGCACCACCCGGCCGACCAGTTGCGGGTGACGGACGGCCGTCAGGGCCGCCACCCACGCGCCCATGGAGTGGCCGGCCACGACGGTCGGTCCCAGCCCGAGCCCGGTGATCAGGGCCGCCACGTCGTCGGCGTGGCGGGCCAGGCCGTACGGGCCGCCGAGGTCGCGGCTGCCACCGCGCCCGCGCAGGTCCGGCGCGAGCAGGGTGGCCCGCCCGGCGAGCCGACGGGCCACCTCGAACCAGGCGAGGCCGTTGGCGGTGATGCCGTGCACCGCCACGACGGTCGGGGCACCGGGCACGGTGGCCGGCCACCGGAGCACGGACAGCTCCCCTCCGGGCACCGGGACGCCCAGCTGCTCCGGGGCCGCCGGCCCGCAGGCCGTTCCGGACCCGCCGGACGGCGGAGCAGCCTCGGCGGTTCGGTCGGCGGCCCCGGGTGTCGACGGGTGCTCGAACTGGCTCACGCTGGACTACCTCCTGTGGGGCCGGCGCCCGGCGGCACCGTGTCCCTTCCGGCATTCCCGTCGGCGGTCCTGGCCGAACGGGCGCAGCGGGCGCGGCCCCCGGGGACGTGGCGGGGGGTGGATGCCGGAACGGTAGACGGGGTGTGCGGGCGGCGACATGTGCCCGGCCGACGCATCGGCCCGCGCCGCTGTGGCGGTCGGCTCCATACCGCCCGGGCCGACCCGCTCACCGGACCGGCCGGGCCGCGCACGGTTTCGGACGGCGAACCAGCGGCGCCCGAACGCGGTTCGGGCCCCGTGGCACCGGTGCGCCGACGATTGGCCGGGAATCGCCGGAACCGCTCGCCCGCGCACCGGCCGTACTCCGGACCGGTTGCAATCAGGGCTCCCCTCCGGGACAGTTGGGGAAGTCCGGGGATCCCGGCACCCCCGGAAGGGAGTCCGGGGCCGTCGCAGGGGGTCCCGTTCCCGACGCTTTCGCGTCATCGCGCACCACGATCGATCGCATACGTTTTAGCGGTTGACGGTCCGTAGTCGCCAGAACCGCCAGGTCGACCGCCGCGCGACCGCGCGGCGCGGCAGGTCGCACACCCCTGGTCGGAGCACGCACGGAACGGCGGGCCCACGCGGCCGGCCACGGGGGGAGCGCACATGAGCGGGCCGTTCTCGCGCCGGGCGAAGGACGCGGAACCGTCCGCTCCGGCCGCCGCGCCGGAGCCGCTCGCCGTCCCCGAAGCCCCTTACGACTACGCCTACTTCAGCCGACTGGCCGGCCGCGCGGTCGAGGACGTCGCGCCGGACGAGCCCTACCGGGTGCGGTACCGCAGCCTGCTGAGCCGCGAACCGCACCGGATCCGCGCCGCGCTGCTCCTGCTGGCCGCACCCCTGGTCGAGGGCGTGCTGCTGGTCTGGCTGCTCCAGCCGGGCCACTGGCCGGTCCGGCCCGGCGAGACCGACACCTGGTTACTGGTCGGCGACAAGGTGATGATCGGGATCATCGCGGTGGTCGAGGCGTTCCGGCTGGTCAACGTGGTCTCCAACGCCCATGCCACGCTCGCCGCCCGCGACCCCGTCCCGGTGACGCCCGAGCGCGGCACCCGGGTCGCGTTCATCACCACCTTCGTACCGGGCAAGGAGCCGCCCGAGATGGTGCGCGCCACGCTCACCGCCGCGCTGGCCGTCCGGCACGAAGGCCCCTACCACGTCTGGCTGTTGGACGAGGGAAACGATCCCGCCATGCGCGAGCTCTGCGAGCGGCTCGGCGTGCGCCACTTCAGCCGCGACGAGATCCCGCAGTGGAACACCCCCAAGGGCCGGTTCCGCGCCAGGACCAAGCACGGCAACTACAACAGCTGGCTCCAGGCGTACGGCGCCGACTACGACTTCTGGGTCTCGGTGGACACCGACCACGTGCCGCTGCCCGAGTTCTGCGAGCGGATGCTCGGCTACTTCCGCGACCCCGACGTGGCGTTCGTGGTCGGCCCGCAGGTGTACGGGAACTACCGCAGCTCGGGTTCGCTGGTCACCAAGTTCTCCGAGAGCCAGCAGTACCTCTTCCACGCCCTGGTCCAACGGGCCGGGAACCGCTACGGCGCACCGATGTTCGTCGGCACCAACAACGCCGTCCGGCTCGAAGCGCTGCGCTCGATCGGCGGGCTGTACGACTCGGTCACCGAGGACATGGCCACCGGCCTGGAGTTCCACCGCCGCCGCAACCCGGCCACCGGCGAGCGCTGGAAGTCGGTCTACACCCCGGACGTGCTGGCGGTAGGCGAGGGGCCGTCGTCCTGGACGGACTTCTTCTCGCAGCAGCTGCGCTGGAGCCGGGGCACCTACGAGACCCTGCTGACCCAGTACTGGCGGGTGGCGTGGGGGCTGTCGCCGGGGCGGCTGCTCAACTACACGCTGATGGTCTCCTTCTACCCGATGGCGGCGCTGACCTGGCTGCTCGGCGGAGTGTCCAGCGTGCTCTACCTGGGGTTCGGCGCATCGGGCGTCCACGTGTCGTCCGAGATCTGGATGGCGCTCTACAGCGACGCGGCCGCGCTGCAACTGCTGCTCTACACCTGGAACCGCAAGCACAACGTGAGCCCGCACGAGCCGGCGGGTTCCTCCGGGGTGGCGGGCATGGTGATGTCGGCGCTCTGCGGTCCGGTCTACGCGGCGGCGTTCCTCCAGGCCCTCCTGCGGATCCGCAGCCGGTTCGTGGTGACCCCGAAGGGCGAGTCGACCTCCCCCGACCGGGTGTCCACCTTCCGGCTCCACCTGTTCTGGGCGCTGGTGTTCGGCGGCGCGGTCGCGGCCTCCTTCCGGACCGGCCACGACCACGTCGCCATGCGGACGTGGGCCTGCCTGGCGCTCCTGCTCAGCCTGCTGCCGGTGCTGCTGCTCGCCGCGGACGCCGTGCGCCGCCGCCGGGCCAGGCCCGTCTCCACCCTCTCGCTCACCCCCGGCGCGGCCCCCGGCTCCCCCGGCTCCCCCGACTCCGCCGAGCCGACGCCCGCACCCGCACCCGCACCCGCACCCGCACCCGCCACGAGGGGATGACGAACCACCGTGAAGATCCACCACGCCGGGCGCACCCGGCGCTTCGCCCTCGGCAGCACCGTCTTCCTGACCGTGGCCGGGATGAACGCACCCGCCGTCCTCGGCTTCGCCACCGACCGGTACCACCACTACGTGGTCAACCGCCCCGCCTACAAGGCCGAGTACGGCCACTGGCAGACCCTGGTGCTCCCCGCCGAGTTCCGGATCAACGCCATCCACGCCGCCCTGCTGCGCACCGGCAAGGTCCTGATCATCGCCGGCTCCGGCAACGACCGGAAGAGCTTCGACGCCGGCACCTTCAAGAGCCTGCTCTGGGACCCGGCCGCCAACACCTACAAGACCGTCCCCACCCCCGCCGACCTGTTCTGCGGCGGCCACGCCGCGCTGCCCGACGGCCGGATGCTGGTGGCCGGCGGCACCCGCCGCTACGAGGCGCTGGACGGCGCGGTGAAGAAGGCGGCCGGCAACATGCGGGTCCGCAACGAGGACCCGGACGCCGCCCGCAGCCTCCCCGAGGGCACCGTCTTCCGCGCACCGGACGGCCGCGAGTACGTCTCCACCGCCGACCTCACCGTCCCCGCCGCGACCAAGACCGGCTCCGGCGCCGCGACCGTCGTCAAGGCGTCCGAGGCCAAGGTGTTCGCGGAGGCGGTCAGCCCCGGCCCCGGCTCGGTGCTGGACTCCCCCGCCCAGTACACGGTCAAGGGCCTGACCGGCGCCGACGCCCGGAACGTGTACGGCACGGCCGACCGGATGACCCTGGAGAAGCAGGACTACCAGGGCATCCGCGCCGCCTTCGAGTTCAACCCGGAGACCGAGATGTACGAGCAGGTCACCGACATGGCGTACGCCCGCTGGTACCCCACCCTGACCGGGCTGGGCGACGGCCGGGTGGTCACCGTCTCCGGGCTGGACGACACCGGCCAGATCCTCAGCGGCAACGACAACGAGATCTACGACCCGGCGGGCAAGACCTGGTCCAAGGCGCCCGACCGGTACTTCCCGACCTACCCGTCGATCTTCCTCACCGCGTCCGGCAGGCTCTTCTACTCCGGCTCGAACGCCGGCTACGGGCCCGCCGACAAGGGCCGCGAGCCGGGGCTCTGGGACCTCGCCGACAACAGCTTCCACCCCGTGCCCGGCCTGCGCGACCCCGGGCTGACGGAGACGTCCTCCTCGGTGCTGCTGCCGCCCGCGCAGGCGCAGAAGGTGATGGTGCTCGGCGGCGGGGGCGTCGGCGAGTCCCCGCTCTCCACCGCCCGCACGGACATCGCCGACCTCGGCGCCGCGCGGCCCGCCTTCACCCCGGGCCCCGACCTGCCGGCCGGCGGCACCCGGTACCTCAACAGCGTGATCCTGCCCGACGACACCGTCTTCACCACCGGAGGCTCCGCCGACTACCGGGGCAAGCGCCGCAGCGACCTGCTCAAGGCGCAGACCTACCACCCGGACACCAACACCTTCACCACCGCCGCCGAGCCGACCGTCGGCCGGAACTACCACGCCGAGGCCCTGCTGCTGCCCGACGGCCGGGTGGCGGTGCTCGGCTCCGACCCGCTCTTCAACGACAAGGCGGGCACCGAGCCGGGCGGCTTCGAGCAGCGGATCGAGATCTACAGCCCGCCGTACCTGTTCCGCGGCGAGCGGCCGCGGCTGACCGGCGCCCCGGCCGCGGCGAAGCTCGGCGGCACCGTGCGGGTGGCCGCCCCGGCCCCCGGCGGCATCGCCACCGCCAAGCTCGTCCGGCCGAGTTCGGTCACCCACGCCACCGACGTCGAGCAGCGCTCGGTGGCCCTGGACGTCACCGCGCGCACGGCGGACGGCGTCACGCTCACCCTGCCCGCCAACCCGAACCTGCTGCCGCCCGGCTGGTACATGCTCTTCGTCACGGACGCCGCCGGCACCCCGTCGGAGGCCCGCTGGATCCAGGTCACGCCCTGAGTCCGCGGCGCGCCGGCCGCGCGGCTACCCCGCAGCGGCGGCGCCGGACCTCGCCAGGCCCAGCGCGTACGGCAGCCAGAACTCGCCGGCCGGCGGCTCGCCGCGGCCGCACTCGCCGTCCGACTCGCCGGGGTTCTTGATCCAGAGGTACGCGTCGACACCGGGCCGGCCGGTCCCGGTCGTGGGCGGGGCGCCCAGCGCGCGGCCGGGCGGGTTGCACCACGCCTCGGAGTCCAGCGGGCCGTTGCCGTTGCGACTGGTGTCGATGACGAAGTGCTTGCCGTCCAGCAGGGCGGACAGCTGCGCGCCGTAGGCCGCGTTGCGGTCGGTGGTGAAGAAGTTGGAGACGTTCACCGCGAAGCCGTCGGCCGCCGCGATCCCCGACCTGCGCAGCGCCTCGGCCAGCGTGGTCGGGTCCGGCGTCCACCCCGGGTTGCCCGCGTCCAGGTAGACCCGCACCTGCGGGCGCTTCTTCAACTCCTGGACGGCGAAGGCCAGCAGGCCGTACCGCTCGGCGGCGGCGTCGCCCTTGACCCCGCAGGTGTCCAGGGTGTGCGCGATCGCGTCCGGTTCCAGCACCACCCAGGCCCGGCGGTCGCCGATCGCCTCCGCCAGGCCGGTGATCCAGGCCCGGTACGCGGCGGCGTCGGACGCGCCGCCGGCCGAGTAGAGGCCGCAGTCCCGGTGCGGGATGTTGTACGCGACGAAGACCGGCGTGCGGTCGGCCTCGGCAGCGCGCCGGCCGATCCGGTCGGCGATCTCCCGGGCCGCCCGGTCACCGAGCCAGTGCGAGGACGGCTGGGCGGCGATCCGCAGCAGGGCGTCGGCCTCGCCCGTCCGGCCCTGTCCGCGCAGGGCGGCCGCCTGGCGGGCGACGGGGGTCTGGTCGGAGACGTAGAAGGTCTGGCCGGGAAGCTGCGGCAGCGCACCGGCCCCCGCCCCGGCCGAAGCGGTCGCGGCGGGCACCGCGGTCGTCGCACTGCCGCCGCCGGACGTGGGCCCGGCGTCGCCGGAGTTGCCGGGGCTCCCCCCGCCGCTTCCTCCCGAGCACCCCGCGACACCCGTCAACAGCCCCAGCAGCGCCGCCCCCACGACCAGCCTGAGCCCCGCCCCTCGCCCAACTCGGCGCACGTACCGCCCCTCCCCCGACCCGGTCCGGCCCCCAGCTTCGCACACCGGAGAACCGCCCGCCGTCCGACTCCGCGTGAACGGCGGGCGCTCGCAGTCAGGCAGACGCTCCGTCAGGCCGGGCGAGGGGCCTTCGTGGCTCAGGCCTGCTTGAGGTCCGGGATCCGCCAGTCGACCGGGTCGACGCCGAAGCCGTCCAGCGCGGTGTTGATCTGCGAGAACGGCCGGCTGCCGAAGAACAGCTTGGCGGACAGCGGCGACGGGTGCGCGCCCTGGACCACCACGTGCTTGCCGGTGTCGATCAGCGGCAGCTTCTTCTTGGCGTAGTTGCCCCAGAGCACGAAGACGACCGGCTCCTCGCGGTCGCTGACCGCCTTGATCACCGCGTCGGTGAACTTCTCCCAGCCCTTGGCCTTGTGCGAGTTGGCCTCGTGCGCGCGCACCGTGAGCACCGCGTTGAGCAGCAGCACGCCCTGCTCGGCCCAGTGCATCAGGTAGCCGTTGTCCGGCGCCGGGATGCCGAGGTCGGCGTCCAGCTCCTTGAAGATGTTGCGCAGCGACGGCGGCGTCTTGGTGCCCGGCAGCACCGAGAAGCTCATGCCGTGCGCCTGGCCGTCGTCGTGGTACGGGTCCTGGCCGAGGACGAGCACCCGGACCTTCTCGTACGGAGTGGCCTCCAGCGCGGAGAACTCCTGCCCGCTCGGCGGGAACACCTGGTGCTCCGCGCGCTGGGCCGCCACGAAGGCCGCCAGCTCGGCGAAGTACGGCTTCTCCGTCTCGGCTCCCAGCACCGCCCGCCAGGACTCCGGCAGCTCCAGCCCGGCGCCCGCTTCCGCCTCGCCCACGTTCGCCTCGACCGTCCCCGCCTCGACCGTGTCCGTCACGACGTCCTCAACCTCCCACCGGGCGGCCGCGCAGCGCCGCACCGCCCCGACCCGCGGGCGTATCGCGCCGCTCGCGCCGTACGCCCTCTTTCACCCCGAACGCTACACAGACCCACCGACAAGCCGCTCCCCGGCGGTCCCACGGGTCGCCGCCCGCGCCGCCCCCGGACGCCCGGCCACGTTCAGCGCCGCACGTCCTCCCGACGCGCACGAC
>NZ_JBHVER010000083.1:0-31265 GCF_042802195.1 Kitasatospora sp. NPDC057500
GGGCGCGGTGTGGGCCCCCCCCCCCGCCCGCCAGGGGTCGTGCGTACTCAGACGGTGACCAGCGTCTCCAGCGGAGCGCCGCCCAGGTGCGGGGCCAGCCGCTCGCGGCCGTCGAGGAAGCCGAGCTCCATCAGCACGACCACCCCGGCCAGCTCCGCGCCGGCCTCCTTGACCAGGTCCAGCGAGGCGCCGATGGTCCCGCCGGTGGCGAGCACGTCGTCCACCACCAGCACCCGCTCACCGGGCGCGAAGGCGTCGCACTGCACCTCCAGCGTCGCCGAGCCGTACTCCAGCTCGTACGAGCGGCGGAACACCTCACCGGGCAGCTTGCCCTGCTTGCGGATCGGCACGAAGCCGACCCCGGCCGCGAAGGCCGCCGGGGCGGCCAGCACGAAGCCGCGCGCCTCCAGGCCGACCACCTTGGTGGCCCCGAGCTCCGCGGCCCGGTCCGCCAGCGCCCGGGTGAGCGCGGCGAAGGCCTCGGCGTCGGCGAGCAGCGGCGCGATGTCCTTGAACAGCACGCCCGGCTTCGGGTAGTCCTGGACGTCCCGGATCCGGCTGGTGAGCAGCTCGGCCAGTGCGTTGTCGGCGGTGGTCACGAAGGGTCCTTAAGGTCGGCGGGGTCAGCGCTTGGTGGACGGACGGCCCTTGGCACGCGTGGTGCCGGTCGCCCGGCCGCGCTGACCGACCATACCCGCGGGCAGGTCCTCGTCGGCGATCTCCTCCTCCTCGCCGGCCTCCTTGGCCACGGCCTTGGCCTCGGCGGCCTTGGCGTCGGCGGCGCGGCGCTGGGCCACCCGCTTGGCCAGGGCCTTCATCTCCGGCGCCTCCTCCTTCAGCTGCGCGAGCAGCGGGGTGGCGACGCAGATCGAGGAGTAGGCGCCGGCGGCGAGGCCGATGAACAGCGCCAGCGAGATGTCGTTCAGGGTGCCGGCCCCGAGCAGACCGCCACCGATGAACAGCAGGGCCGCCACCGGGAGCAGGGCGACCACGGTGGTGTTGAGCGAGCGGACCAGGGTCTGGTTGAGGCCCGCGTTGGCCGCCTCGCTGTAGGTGAGCCTGTTCTGCTTGGTGAGGTCCTTGGTGTTCTCCTTCACGGTGTCGAAGACGACGACCGTGTCGTAGAGGGAGTAACCGAGGATGGTCAGGAAGCCGATCACCGTGCCGGGGGTGACCTCGAAGCCCACCAGGGCGTAGACGCCGATGGTGATCAGGAGGTCGTGGATGAGGGCGACCAGGGCCGCCACCGCCATCCGCCACTCGAAGGCGATCGCCAGGTAGACCGTCACCAGGATCATGAAGATGATCAGGCCGGTGAGTGCCTTGTTGGAGATCTGCTCACCCCAGCTGGGGCCGATCACCTGGGCGCCGATCTCCTCGACCGGGACGCCGATCTCCTGGGACAGCTTGCCGGTGAACTCCGAGGAGGTGGTCTTGTCCTCCGAGGAGACCTGGATGCGGATCTCACCGTTGTCGGTGGACTGCACCAGCGGGTGCGAGGAGACGATCTTGTTGACCGCGTCCTGCGCCTGCGACACCGAGAGCCCGGGCTTGGTCACGGTGTAGACCGAGCCGCCCTTGAACTCGATGCCCAGGTGCAGGCCCATCGCCAGGCCGATCCCGGCGACCAGGACGATCACCGCGGAGATGCTGTACCAGAGCTTGCGGCGGCCGACGAAGTCGAAGCTGATTTCGCCCTGGTAGAGCTTGTGGCCCAGATTGGAGAAGCGCGACACGGTGTCAGGCCCCCTTCACGGCGGCGGAGGACGAGGGGGTGCGGCGGCGGGTGCTGCGCAGCGGCGGGCGGGCGCCCAGTCGCTTCGGGTCCAGGCCGGACCACGGGTGGCCGTCGGAGAAGAACTTCCGGCGGGCCAGCAGCGTGATCAGCGGCTTGGTGAACAGGAAGATGACGACGACGTCGAGCGCCGTGGTCAGGCCGAGCGTGAAGGCGAAGCCCTGGACCTTGCCGACCGAGACCAGGTAGAGCACGGCGGCACAGAGGAAGGACACGAAGTCCGAGACCAGGATGGTGCGCCGGGCGCGCGGCCAGGCCCGCTGGACGGCCGGGCGCAGCGGCGCGCCCTCGCGGACCTCGTCGCGGATGCGCTCGAAGTACACGATGAAGGAGTCTGCGGTGATGCCGATCGCGACGATGGCGCCGCAGACCGCCGGCAGGTTCAGCGCGAAGCCGATGCCGGGGCCGAGCAGGCTCATGATCGAGTAGGTCAGCGCCGCCGAGACGAGCAGGCCGGCGATCGAGACCAGGCCGAGGCCGCGGTAGTAGACCAGCGAGTAGGCGACCACCAGGACCATGCCGATCAGACCGGCGATCAGGCCGGCCTTCAGCTGGTCGCCGCCGAGCTGCGGGGAGACGGTGGTGACGTCGCTGGTGGTGAACTCCAGCGGCAGGGCGCCGAAGCTCAGCACGTTCGCGAGGTTCTGCGCCTCGGACTGCTTGAAGTTGCCGGAGATCACGGCCGAGCCGCCGGGGATGGCGCTCTTCACCTCCGGGTGGGAGACGACCTGGCCGTCCAGCACGATGGCGAACTGGTTGGCCGGGCTCACCTGGGAGGCCAGCTGGCCGGTGACGGCGGTGAAGGCGTCGGTGCCGGTGCCGTCGAACTGCAGCTGGACCTGCCAGCCGCCGCCCTGCTGGGTGTCGATGCTGGCCTGGGCCTTGTCGACGTTCGCGCCGAAGACCGCGACCGGGCCGAGGGCGAGCTTGTAGTAGAGCCCGTTCTCGTCCTTCTGGGTGCAGGCGACGGTCGGCGCGCCCTCGGCGCTCTGGTGGTTCTTGTTCCGCTGCTCCGGCTTGGAGCAGTCCAGCGCGGCGAACTGGGCGGCCAGCTCCGGCGGGACGGTGCCGGAGGTCATCGCCGCGGAGAGGTCCTGCGGGGCGGGCGCCGCCGGGTCGGGCGCGGGGGCGCTCGGGGCGCCGGTGGCGGCGGGGGTGGTGGCGGCGGGCGTGGCCGGGTCGTCGGCCGCGAGGGCCTCGCCGGCGGGACGGCCCTGCTTGGTGGCGCTCGCGCTCGGGGCGGCGGACGCGGCGGCGCCCGGGGTGGTGGTGGCGGCCGGGGTCCCGCTCGGGGTGGCGGCGGCGCTCGGGGTACCGCTCGCGCCCGCCGACGGGGTCTCGGTCGGGGCCGGGGCCTGGAGGCCGCTGGGGGCCAGGGCGAGGACGGGGCGGAAGTACAGCTTCGCGGTGGTGCCGACCTGGTCGACCGCGCTCTGCTTGTCGCCGCCCTTGGGGATGTTCACGATGATGTTGCGGTCGCCCTGGGTCTGGACCTCCGCCTCGGAGACGCCCATACCGTTGACGCGCTGCTCGATGATCCCGGTGGCGATGTCCATGCTGGACTTGTTGATCGCCTTGGGGTCGTCCGACTTCGCGCTCAGCGTGATGCTGGTGCCGCCGGCGAGGTCGATCCCGAGGCGGGGCTTGGTGGTGCCCGTCCCGAACATGAGGGCGACCAGTCCGACGGTGACGACCAGGATGAGGGCCAGCGCCCGCCCTGGGTAACCGTCGCGCGGGCGCGACTTGGGTGTTGCCACCTTGCTCGTTTCTCCCTGTCCATGCCACTTCCCCCCACCGACCCCCGCCCGGCGCGCGGCTGGGCGGGGTGTGGCGGACTGCGGCCCTGAGTCCTGTGGGCTCGCGGCAGAACGCCGCGCGGCCGGGCGGGTGCCCGACCGTACTACTTGCTCGCGGGAGCCCCGCCCTCGGCCTTGGCGTCACCCTCGGCTGCGTCGTCCTTGCTGAACGACAGCGGCTTCGCGTCGGCCGACCCGCCCTCGACCTCGGCGTCCTCGTCCGAGGCGTCGACGCTCTCGTCCCCGTCCGGACGGCCGTTGATGATCGCGTCGTACTCGGCGGGCTCCAGGATCGCAGCGACCGCGCTCTTGGTGAAGTGGGTGACCACGCCCGGCGCGATCTCCAGCTCGACGGTCTCGTCGTTGACCGCCTTCACCTTCGCGTACAGGCCTCCGATGGTCCGCACGCCCGCCCCCGGCTCCAGCGACGTCTGCATCTGCTGCATCTGCTGCTGGCGCTTCTTCTGCGACCGGAACATGAGCACGATCGCGAGGATCGGGAGGAGAAGGATGATGAGGTTCACTGCAGCCAGGGTCCTTTACGGGCCGCCGGCCGGCGGCCTGTGTGGTAATGGTCGTCCCGTCGGGTGAGAGGGGCGGTCCGGCGGAGTCTAGGCGACCCCGAACTGATCGGACAACGCCAAGCATCGCATCCTGCCGCCGAAAGTGGCGACCCTCCGCCTGCACAGTTTCCCCGGACTTCTTCCCCGGCTTCCGCAGGCGCCCCGCGCAACGGGCGCGCATGATCCGCACACGCTCCGCCCTCACCCGTTCGGCTCAGCGCGACGGCGCGTCGTCAGCCCTGGTCCGCGCCACGCTCCCCGTCCGGGGCGAAGAGCTCCGGCTGGGCGGGCACCGCACCGCGTCCCACCTGCGCCGGAGGGGTGAGGCCCAGGTGCGCCCAGGCCGCGGCGGTGGCGATCCGCCCGCGCGGGGTACGGGCCAGCAGGCCCTCGCGGACCAGGAACGGCTCGGCGACCTCCTCGACCGTCTCGGCCTCCTCCCCCACCGCGACCGCCAGGGTGGACAGCCCGACCGGGCCGCCGCCGAACAGCCGCAGCAGCGCGTCCAGCACCGCCCGGTCCAACCGGTCCAGACCACGCGCGTCCACCTCGTAGACGTCCAGCGCCTGGCCCGCGATGTCGGCGGTGACCACGCCGTCGTGCCGCACCTGCGCGTAGTCGCGGACCCGGCGCAGCAGCCGGTTGGCGATCCGCGGCGTGCCCCGGGAGCGGCCGGCGATCTCGGCGGCGCCGGCCGGGTCTATCTCCACGTCCAGCAGCGCGGCCGAACGGTGCACCACCCGCTGGAGCTCGGCGGGCGCGTAGAACTCCATGTGCCCGGTGAAGCCGAACCGGTCGCGCAGCGGCGGCGGCAGCAGGCCGGCCCTGGTGGTCGCGCCGACCAGGGTGAACGGCGGCAGCTCCAGCGGGATGGCGGTCGCCCCGGGCCCCTTGCCGACGATCACGTCGACCCGGAAGTCCTCCATCGCCATGTAGAGCATCTCCTCGGCGGGCCGGGACATCCGGTGGATCTCGTCGAGGAACAGCACCTCGCCCTCGCTGAGCGAGGAGAGGATCGCCGCGAGGTCGCCCGCGTGCTGGATCGCCGGGCCGGAGGTGATCCGGATCGGGGCGCCCATCTCGGCCGCGATGATCATCGACAGGGTGGTCTTGCCGAGCCCGGGCGGGCCGCTGAGCAGCACGTGGTCGGGGGTGGCACCGCGCTGGCGGGCGGCCTGGAGCACCAGCGACAGCTGCTCGCGCACCCGCTCCTGGCCGATGAACTCGTCCAGCTGCCGGGGGCGCAGCGCCGCCTCGACGGCCTGGTCCTCGCCGTCGGCGGCGGCGGTCACCAGCCGGTCGGCGGGCTCGGAGTCGTACGGGCTCATCGGAGGCTGCTCCCGGATCGGTGTCGTGGGTGTCGTCGGTGTCGCGGGTGTCGTGGGTGTCGACAAAAGGACAGGTCGTCAGATGGCTTCAGCGAGAGCGGTTGAGCCCGCGCAGCGCCAGCCGCAGCAGCGCACCCACGTCCGGCACCGGCTGCGCCTCGGCCTCCGGGGTGACGGCGGCGACCGCGTCGTCCGCCTCGCGGGGCGCGTAGCCGAGGCCGACCAGCGCGGAGTGCAGCTGCTCGCTCCACGGCGCCGGCCCGGCGGCGACCGGCTTCTGCACCGGGACCGCGCCGTGCGGGGCGCCCAGCTTGTCCTTGTACTCCAGCAGCAGCTTGGCGGCCTTGGCCTTGCCGATGCCGGGCACCGCCACCAGCGCCTTCTCGTCGCCGTTGGCCACCGCGAGGCGCAGCGCGTCGGGGCTGTGCACGCCGAGGATGGCCTGCGCCAGCTTCGGTCCGACACCGGGCGCCGCCTGGAGGATCTCGAAGATCGCCCGCTCGTCGTCGTCCGCGAAGCCGAACAGGGTCAGCGAGTCCTCCCGGACGACCAGCGAGGTCGCCAGCCGGGCCGGCTCCCCCAGCCGCAGGCCGGCCAGCGTGTTCGGGGTGCACTGCACGGCCATGCCGACCCCGCCGACCTCGACCACCGCGACACCGCCGGACAGCGCGGCCACGGGTCCTTGCACGAAGGCGATCATCGGGCGGTTCCTTTCAGGCCCTGCGGGGTGGTGGTGGTACGGGCCGCCCGGATCGCGGCCTCCAGGCGGTTGGCGGCGCCGCCGCGCCAGATGTGGCAGATGGCCAGCGCCAGCGCGTCGGCGGCGTCGGCCGGCTTCGGCGGCGCGTCGAGCCGCAGCAGCCGCTGCACCATGGCGGTGACCTGGGCCTTGTCGGCCCGCCCGGAGCCGGTGACGGCGGCCTTGACCTCGCTCGGGGTGTGCAGCGTGACGGGTATGCCGCGCCGGGTCGCGCAGAGCATCGCCACCGCGCTGGCCTGCGCCGTGCCCATCACGGTGCGGACGTTGTGCTGGGCGAAGACCCGCTCGACGGCCACCAGGTCGGGGCGGTGCTCGTCCAGCCAGGCGTCCAGACCCTGCTCGACCATCAGCAGCCGCTGCCCGATCTCCGCCTCGGCGGGGGTGCGCACCACGCCGACCCCGGCCATCCGCAACGGCCGGCCCGGCGCGCCCTCGACCACGCCGACCCCGCACCTGGTCAGCCCCGGGTCGACACCCAGCACCCGCACCACGGCATTCCCGCCCCTTCTGGATTCGAGCATCGACCTGCGAAGGCTACCGTCCACCACCGACAGCGCCCCGAACGACACCGGCCCGGCGGTCCTGGGGACCGCCGGGGGGGGCGGGGCCCCCCCGGGGCCGGGAGGGGGGCACGGTCACTCGGCGTCGAGCTGCGCACCGACCTCGTCGCTGATGTCGAAGTTGGCGAAGACGTTCTGCACGTCGTCGCTGTCCTCCAGGGCGTCGATCAGCTTGAAGATCTTGCGGGCGCCGTCGACGTCCAGCTCGACCTGCATGCTCGGGACGAAGTTGGCGTCGGCCGAGTCGTAGTCGACGCCGCCGTCGACCAGCGCGGTGCGCACGGCGACCATGTCGCCCGGCTCGGAGACGATCTCGAACGCCTCGCCCAGGTCGTTGACCTCCTCGGCACCGTGGTCGAGGACGATCTCCAGGAGCTTCTCCTCGTCCACGCCGTCCGTCTTCGGGACGACCACGACACCCCGCCGGTTGAACAGGTAGGACACCGAGCCCGGGTCGGCCATCGAGCCGCCGTTGCGGGTCATCGCCACGCGCACGTCGGAGGCGGCGCGGTTGCGGTTGTCGGTGAGGCACTCGATGAGCACCGCGACGCCGTTCGGGCCGTAGCCCTCGTACATGATCGTCTGGTAGTCGGCGCCGCCGGCCTCCAGGCCGCCACCGCGCTTGATCGCGCGGTTGATGTTGTCGATCGGGACCGAGCTCTTCTTCGCCTTCTGCACGGCGTCGTACAGGGTCGGGTTGCCGTTCAGGTCCGGACCGCCGGTGCGCGCCGCCACCTCGATGTTCTTGATCATCTTGGCGAAGAGCTTGCCGCGCTTGGCGTCGATCACGGCCTTCTTGTGCTTGGTGGTAGCCCACTTAGAGTGGCCGGACATCGCCAGCTCCTTTACGTCGCCAAAGGGAAATGAACAGATGAGATCTTACCGGTGCGGCCGCCGCCCGACCGCACACGGTCACGCACGCGCGGTCACGCGGCGGCGAGGTGCTCCTCGGCCATCCGCACGAAGTAGCCGTGCACCCGGTGGTCGCCGGTGAGCTCCGGGTGGAACGAGGTGGCCAGCAGGTTGCCCTGGCGGACCGCGACGATCCGGCTCTCCGGGCCGTCGGCGGCCGGCAGCTCGGCCAGCACCTCGACGCCCGCGCCGACCGACTCCACCCAGGGGGCGCGGATGAACACGCCGTGCACCGGGGCGTCGTCCAGGCCGCGGAAGGCGACGCCGGACTCGAAGGACTCGTTCTGGCGGCCGAAGGCGTTGCGGCGCACCGTCATGTCGATGCCGCCCACCGTCTCCTGGTCCTCGCGCCCGTCCAGGATCTTGTCCGCCAGCATGATCATCCCGGCGCAGGTCCCGTACACCGGCATGCCGGCGGCGACCCGCTCGCGCAGCGGGTCCATCACGCCGAACAGCAGCGCCAGCTTGGACATCGTGGTGGACTCCCCGCCGGGGATCACCAGCGCGTCGACCTCGGCCAGCTCCTCCGCGCGGCGGACCGGGCGGGCGAGCGCGTCGGCCTCGGCCAGCGCGATCAGGTGCTCGCGGACATCACCCTGCAGCGCGAGGACGCCGATGACTGGAGTGGACACTTCTCGTACCTCTTGACTCTCGAACGGACGACGCACGGCGGCCCGCCGCACCGGTGGTCTCACCGCGCGGCGGGCCGTCCGAGTCGCATTACCAGCCGCGGTTGGCGTACCGCTCGCTCTCCGGCAGGGTGTCGCAGTTGATGCCGACCATGGCCTCGCCCAGGTTGCGGGAGGCGTCGGCGATGATCTTCGGGTCGTCGAAGAAGGTGGTGGCCTTGACGATCGCGGCGGCGCGCTTGGCCGGGTCGCCCGACTTGAAGATGCCCGAGCCGACGAAGACGCCCTCGGCACCCAGCTGGCGCATCAGCGCGGCGTCGGCCGGGGTGGCCACGCCACCGGCGGAGAACAGCACGACCGGCAGCTTGCCGAGCTCGGCGACCTCCTTGACCAGCTCGTACGGGGCGCGCAGCTCCTTGGCGGCGGCGAACAGCTCGTTGTGGTCCAGCGCGCGCAGGTGGCCGATCTCGTTCTTGATCTGGCGCAGGTGGCGGACCGCCTCGACGACGTTGCCGGTGCCGGCCTCGCCCTTGGAGCGGATCATGGCCGCACCCTCGGCGATGCGGCGCAGCGCCTCGCCCAGGTTGGTGGCACCGCAGACGAAGGGGGTGGTGAAGGCCCACTTGTCGGAGTGGTTGACCTCGTCGGCCGGGGTCAGCACCTCGGACTCGTCGATGTAGTCGACACCCAGCGACTGCAGGACCTGGGCCTCGACGAAGTGGCCGATGCGGGACTTGGCCATCACCGGGATCGAGACCGCGCCGATGATCTCCTCGATCATGTTCGGGTCCGACATGCGCGCCACGCCGCCGTCCTTGCGGATGTCGGCGGGCACCCGCTCCAGGGCCATGACGGCCACAGCGCCGGCGTCCTCGGCGATCTTGGCCTGCTCGGCGTTGACCACGTCCATGATCACACCGCCCTTGAGCTGCTCGGCCATGCCGCGCTTCACCCGGGCGGTGCCGATCTGCGGCTGGTCTGCGGTGGTGGGGGTGGTGGACACGTGAGACCTCACTCGAAGATGAACCAGTGCTATCGCCCTATGGTAGGCGGAAGGGGCGGCCCCTCCATGCGCCACCAAGTCCAGCCGGTCCGGCGGGATACGACAAACAGGCCGTATCCGGGCGCCGTCACGGCAACTGCGAGCCGCGCGACGTGCACGCACTAGGCGGGTGCGCCCTCGGGGGTGAGCGCCGGCGGCGGCGCGTCGTCCATCTCGAAGGCCATCGGGAACGGCGCCTTGCCCGCCAGCCGGAAGTAGCGCACCAGCCGGTGCTCGCGCACCGCCCGCGCCGCCCGCACCGCGTCGTTGTGGAACCGCCGCGCCATCGGCACCCGCCGCGCCGCCGCCGTCAGGTCCCGCACCGCCTCCTCGCCGCCCGGCTCCGCCACCAGCGCGGCCACCTGCTCCGGCTCCGCGAACACCGCCCGCAGCGCCAGGCTCAACTGGCTCTCCGCCACCTCGCGCTGCTCGTCCTCCGCCTGCCGCGCCGCGTGCGCCGCGTCCAGCAGCAGCAGCGAGGCCGCCGGGTCCAGCAGCGAGGACGTCGCCAGCTCCATCGCCACCGACGCCCGGCGGACCAGCTGCGCGTCCAGCGCCGCGCGGGCGGCGTCGATCCGGGCGTGCAGCCGGTCCAGCCTTCCGGCCGTCCAACTCAGGTACATGCCGAACAGCACCACGGCCACGCCGGCCCAGATCCAGGTAGTCACGGGGCGCTACGCTACCGGGTGCCCCCGGTTCACCCCTCGATCGCCGTGTTCCGGTAGGCGTCGCGGTCGATGTCGCGCACGTCCGCCGCCAGGTGCAGCCGCTCCCCCGGCGCCGGCTTCACCCGCTCCGCCAGCAGCGCCAGCACCCCCTCGGTGAGCGCCGACTTCGCCTCCGGGCTGCGGCCGGGGAAGATCTGGAACTGCACGAACACCTGCGCCTCGGGGCGCTCCCCGAAGGCCACCACGACCTCCGGGTCGGTCGCCCGGAAGACCGTCTTGCAGCCCTCGGGCGCGGCGGCGATGGTCTCCACCGCCAGCCGGTTGATCGCCACCCCCAGCTCGCGGCGGTCGAAGGAGCCGGCCAGGCTCGGGGAGTAGTCGACGGAGATCTGCGGCATCGGGCCCTCCAGGGACGGACACGGGAACAGCGGACGGGAGAACCGTCCGACCTTAACCGCGCCCGCCGCCCGGCTCAGTCCCGGGCCAGCCCGAACCGGCCACGCCGCCCGCTGCGCTCGTCCTCCACCACCGCGGCCTCCCCCGCCGTCACCGTCTCGTAGACGGCCAGGATGTCCGCTCCCACCGTCGACCAGTCGAAGCGCCGCACGTGCCGGGAGGCCGCCTTGCGCAGCTCCTCCAGCCGCGCCGGGTCCCCCAGCAGCCGCAGCGCCGTGCGCGCCAGCGCGTCCGCGTCCTCCACCGGGAACAGCTCGCCCGCGTCCCCGCCGTCCAGCACCTGCTTGAACGCGTCCAGGTCGCTCGCCAGCACCGGCGCCCCCGCCGACATCGCCTCGACCAGGATGATCCCGAAGCTCTCGCCGCCGGTGTTCGGCGCCACGTACAGGTCGACGCTGCGCAGCAGCCGGGCCTTGTCCCGGTCGCTCACCATGCCGAGGAACTCCACCTGGGCGCGGACCTCCGGCGCCAACCCGGCGACCGCCTCCTCCTCGTCGCCCTTGCCCGCCACCAGCAGCCGCACCCCGGGACGCTCCGCGAGGATCCGCGGCAGCGCCGCCAGCAGCGTCGGCAGCCCCTTGCGCGGCTCGTTGATCCGGCCGATGAAGCCGATCGTCCCCGGCCGGCCCTCGGCCGCCCCGCCGGTCCACCGCCCGTCCGGCTCGGCCCCCGCGAAGAAGCCCACGTCCACCCCGTTGGGGATCACCACCGCGTCGCCGCCCAGGTGCTCCACCAGGGTGCGCCGGGCGTACTCGCTCACCGCGATCCGCGCCCGCATCTTCTCCAGGCCCGGCTGGAGGATCGGCGAGGCCGCGATCATCGCCCGGGAGCGCGGGTTCGAGGTGTGGAAGGTGCCCACCATCGGGCCCGACGCCGACCAGGCCGCCAGCATCGACAGGCTCGGCGAGGCCGGCTCGTGCACGTGCAGGATGTCGAACCGCCCCTCGTGCAGCCACCGCCGCACCCGGGCCGCCGACAGGATCCCGAAGCTCAGCCGCGCCACCGAGCCGTTGTACGGCACCGCCACCGCCCGCCCCGCCGACACCACGTACGGCGGCAGCGCGTCGTCGTCCTCGGCCGGCGCCAGCACCGACACCTCGTGGCCCAGGCCGATCAGGTGCTCGGCGAGGTCCCGGATGTGGAACTGCACACCGCCGGGGACGTCCCAGTCGTACGGGCAGACGATGCCGATCTTCACGGGTCTCCTCGAAATCCTGCGGGCGGGGCGGGGGTGTGCGGCACTGGCGGTGCGGCGGCGGTGCGGTGGCGGCGGTGCCGGCGGCACGACCGCACGGACGGCGGTCCGGCGGCGGGCCCTCAGGCCCCCGACGCCTCGGCCGCCGGCTCCCCGGCCGCCTCCGCCGGCGGCCGGACGGCGGGCTCCCGGACGGCCCGCCCGGCGGCGCCACCGGACCGGGCGGCCCCCGCCTCCACCGTCTCACGGACCGGGAGGTCGGCCAGCCAGAAGCGCTGCAGCATGTGCCAGTCCTCCGGGTGCTCCCGGATCTCCGACTCCCACACCGCCGCCATCGCCTGCGTCATCGCCCGGGTCTTCTCCGCCCGGTCGCCCTCGGCCGGCACCACGACCTCCGGGTGCACCCGCCCCCGCATGGTCCGCCCCTCGTACCAGAGCGACACCGGCAGCAGCGCCGCCCCGGTCCGCTGGCACAGCGCCGCCGGACCGGCCGGCATCCGCGTCGCCTCGCCGAAGAACGTCACCTCGATGCCCGCGTCCGACAGGTCCCGGTCCCCCACCAGGCAGACCAGCCCGCCCGCCCGCAGCCGCCGCGCCAGCGTGCCGACCACGCTCACCGAGCTGCCGGTCAGCGCCAGCACCTCCATGCCCAGGCTCTCCCGGAACGCCACGAACCGGTCGAACAGCCGTTCCGGCTTCAACCGCTCCGCCACCGTCGTGAACTGGTACCCCCGGCTCGCCACCCAGGCGCCCGCCAGGTCCCAGTTGCCCATGTGCGGCAGCGCTATCACCGCGCCCCGACCGGACTCCAACACCTCCTGGAGCAGCTCGAAGCCCTCCACCCGCACGTCGCGCAGCACCCGCCCGCGGCCCCACACCGGCAGCCGGAACGACTCCTGCCAGTACCGCATGTACGAGCGCATCCCCGCCCGCGACAGCTCCCGCAGCCGGGCCTCGTCCGCCTCCGGGCACACCCGCAGCAGGTTCGCCTCCAGCTGCAGCACCCGCTTGCCGCGCCGCCGCCACGCCGAATCCGCCAGCCGGTCGAACAGCGCCCGCGCCGCCGGCTCGGGCAGGTGCTTGAGCGCCCCCCAGCCCGCCGCGTACGCCGTGTACACCAGCCGGTCCACCACTCGGTCCTTCACCGCGGGACCGCCCCCTCTCAGCTCCCGGCCGCCACGCGGTCCGCCTCGAACGCCTCACGGCGCACCGTCAGCATCCGCTGGAACACCGTCACCAGACTTCCGGCCGCCACCAGCCACAGTGCCACCGGCAGCAGCCACTCCACGTACGGGACCCCGAACGTGTGCAGACCCGCCACACCGGCCGCCACCAGGCTGATCACCAGCCGCTCGGCGCGCTCCACCAGTCCCGAAACGTCGCACGGCAGCCCCTGGCTCTCCGCCCGCGCCTTGGTGTACGACACCACCAGCCCGCTCGCCAGGCAGAACACCGCCACCGCGCACAGCAGGTCGTTGTCGCCCTTGCCCGCGTACCACATGGCGATACCGCCGAAGATCGCCGCGTCCGCGACCCGGTCCAGCGTCGAGTCCAGGAACGCCCCCCACTTGGAGGTCCGCCCCAGCTGCCGCGCCATGTTCCCGTCCACCAGGTCCGAGAAGATGAACAGCGTGATCGTGATGGTGCCCCAGAAGAACTCCCCGCGCGGGAAGAACACCAGTGCACCCGCCACCGAACCGGCCGTACCGACCAGCGTCACGGTGTCCGGACTCACACCCAGACGGATGAGGAACGCGGCGAACGGGGTCAGGACACGTGTGAAGAAGGCACGCGCGTATTTGTTGAGCATGGCCTTCCCGACCGCTCCGATCTCCCTGGTACCCGCCTGCGGCCAGAGTGCGCGGCAGACGACCGCATGGATGAGCCCACCCGGCGCACCCATCGTAGCCACGCCCGCCGACCGACCCCGCCCACGCACCGCCCCCGCATGCCGCTCGCGCGCCCGCCGACCCCTCCGCCCCTAGACTTTCACCGAAAGCCTCGGCCTTTCACCGACGGCCTCGGCGCGACGGGAGGAGACCCCGATGCCCGACCGCAGCACCGCCAGAGCCGGCCAGGCGCCCGCCGTCGCCGGACCGGGCGACCTGCGCAACGTCGTCCTCATCGGCTGCGCCGGCGTGGGCAAGACCACCCTCGCCGAATCCCTCGCCCACGCCGCCGGCGCCGTCGGCCGCCCCGGCCGGGTCACCGACGGCACCACCGTCTCCGACCACGAACCCATCGAGCACCAGCAGCAACGCTCCGTACAGCTCTCCGTGCTCCCCCTCGAATGGCGCGGCACCAAGATCAACCTGCTCGACCCGCCCGGCCACCCCGACTTCGCCGCCGACCTGCGCGCCGCCCTCCACGCCGCCGACGCCGCCGTCTTCGTCGTCTCCGCCACCGACCCCGTCACCGCCCCCACCCGCGCCCTGTGGCGCGAGTGCGCCGCCGAGAACATCCCCCGCGCCATCGCCGTCGCCAAACTCGACATCGCCCGCGGCAGCCTCGACGACATCCTCACCGCCTGCCACGACGCCTTCGGCCTCGGCCCCGACACCCTGCGCCCGCTCTTCCTGCCCGTCCACCACGACGGCCGCCCCGACGGCAGCGTCGACCTCCTCACCGGGCACACCTACGGCCAGGCCGACCCCCTGCCCGACACCGCCCCCGCCCGCGAGAGCCTCGTCGAGGCCATCGCCGGCCAGGACGACACCCTGATGGAGCAGTACCTCACCGGCGAAACCCCCGACACCGACTCCCTCGAAGCCGGCATGCGCCGCGAGGTCCTCGACTGCACCCTCCACCCCGCCGTCCCCACCAGCGAACACGGCCTCGGCGCCACCGAACTCCTCGACCTCATCACCACCGCCTTCCCCACCCCCGCCGAACGCACCCGCCCAGCCCCCGCCTGCGACCCCGACGCCCCCCTCGCCGCCCAGGTCGTCCGCGTCACCGGCGACGCCTACGTCGGCCGCATCAGCCTGCTGCGCCTCTACGCCGGCACCCTGCGCCCCGACACCCGCATCCGCCTCACCGGCCCCGGACACCCCGGCGACCAGGACGCCGAGGAACGCGTCACCGGCCTCACCAGCCCCTTCGGCAAACTCCAGCGGCCCGTCCCGCACGCCGTCGCCGGCGACCTCGTCTGCGCCGCCAAACTCACCACCGCCCGCTCCGGCGACACCGTCCAGGAACCCGGCCACAGCGCCGAACTCGACACCTGGCCCCTCCCCGAACCCCTGCTGCCCATCGCCGTCGAGGCCCACAGCAAGGCCGACGACGACAAGCTCTCCCAGGCCCTGTCCCGGCTCGCCGCCGAAGACCCCGCGCTACGCCTCGAACAGAACCCCGACACCCACCAGCTCGTCCTCTGGTGCACCGGTGAGGCCCACGCGGACGCCGTCCTCGACCGGCTCCGCAACCGCCACGGCGTCCACGTCGACACCGTCGAGCACCGGGTCGCCCTGCGCGAGACCTTCGGCACCGCCGCCGCCGGCCACGGCCGCCTCGTCAAACAGTCCGGCGGCCACGGCCAGTACGCCATCTGCGACCTGGAGGTCGAACCCCTCCCGGCCGGCTCCGGCTTCGAGTTCCAGGAGCACGTCGTCGGCGGCGCCGTCCCCAAGCACTTCATCCCCTCCGTCGAGAAGGGCGTCCGCGCCCAACTCGCCAAGGGCGTCGCCACCGGCCACCCGCTCGTCGACATCCGGGTCACCCTCACCGACGGCAAGGCACACTCCGTCGACTCCTCCGACTCCGCCTTCCAGACCGCCGCCGCCCTCGCCCTGCGCGACGCCGCCGAACACGCCGTCGTCCGGCTCCTCGAACCCGTCGCCGCCGTCAGCGTCCTGCTGCCCGACGACTACCTCGGCGCCGTCCTCGGCGACCTCTCCGCCCGCCGCGGCCGCGTCCTCGGCACCGAGACCGGCGGACCCGGCCTCACCCTGCTGCGCGCCGAGGTCCCCGAACTCGAACTCGCCCGCTACCCCGTCGACCTGCGCTCCCTCACCCACGGCACCGCCGAGTTCACCCGCGCCCACCTGCGCCACGAACCCATGCCCGCCGCCCTCGCCGCCCGCTTCACCGACCAGGACGGCTGAAGGACCTCACCGCCGCGGCAGCGCACAGGCCGGCGTACCGCCGGGCATCCGGTGCCGGTTGGCCGCCACCCACCGGTACACCAGCGCCGCCACCGGCCGCACCGGCGCCAGCGCCAGCACCCCGCCCAGGTACGCCCACACCCCGCCCGACCGCATCAGCAGCCGCGCCACCGCCTGCGCCCCGCCGTACACCCGGCCCGCCGGCGTCACCCACAGCACTTCACGCTCCGCGCGCTCCCAGGACACCTCACCGCGCCCCCCGGCCACCGCGTCCAGCTCCGCCAGGTCCGCGAACTGGAACGGCACCGCCTCCCAGCCCCCCGACGCCAGCGTCTGCCGCAGGTAGCGCTCCGCCCAGGTCGCACACGTCGTGCAGAACCCGCAGTCCCCGTCGAACACCAGCACCGGATCCGTCAGCCCACCGCTCTCCATGCAGCCATCGTGCACCATCCCTCCCGCCGGCCCTCCCGCGGGCCCGCCTACCGGCCCGCCCACCGGCCCGCGGCCGCGGGTGCGTCGGACCCCCGGAAGGTGGGCATCATGCCCCACGGGCCCACCGTGGCCCGTTCGTGACGGCACTTCAGACGATCATGCCCGCGCCGGTGCCCCGGCGCGGTAACCTGCCGCAGGACGAAGGGGAGGAGGGGACGCCACCGTGACCACACTCGACATGACCCCGGGTGCGCAGATACCCCGGACCGACACCGGCCCGCAGACCGCCGGCACCCAGGCGATCTCCTCGGTGGCCTACCGCGACACCACGCTGGAGGACGGCGCCGCCAAGCTCGCCGGGACCACCGCCAAGAAGGGCCGCTTCGCCCTGTTCGCGCCCAACCTCGGCGAGGCCTGGAGCAAGGCGCTCATCTCCCGCACCCTCGGCGGCGACCGCAAGCCCCTGGTGCCCTCCTTCGGCATCGAAACGCGCCAGATCGTGGAGCACGCCCTCGCCGCCGAGGAGATCCGCAACACCCGCGACCGGCAGCTGTCCACCATCTCCGTCGTCACCGGCCTGCTCTGCCTGCCCGGTGCCCTGGTCTGGCTCGGCACCTTCCAGCTGCGCGCCTGGCTGCGGCGGGACAACCCCAAGAACGCCGGCGCCTACGGGGCCGTCGTCCTCGTCCTCGCCGCCGCCCTCGCCGTGCTGCTCGCGATCAAGCCCCCGGCCGGCGGCATCCTCGGCCTCTACCTGCGCGTCGTCATGCTCGCCCCGGTCATCGGCTGGTACCTCGCCAAGCGCATCGTCGAACGCACCGCCGTCGACCTGCGCGCCCGCTGGCTCGCCCTGGCCGAGGGCAACGCCGTCGCCGCGACCGTGCCGATGGCCGTCCCCCGTGACGACCTCGACAAGAAGGCCGCCGACCTGCGCGCCAAGCTCGGCCGGCTCGAAGCCGAGCAGGAGACCAACATCCAGCACTACGCCGGCCCCAAGGGCATCCTCGGCGCCGGCCGCCGCTGGGGCGAGTGGAAGCTCATCGACACCCTGCGCCCCGCCGAGGGCCAGATCGACTTCCGCCAGTTCCACCCCTGGGACCTCGTCCGCAAGATCTCCGGCCACCTCAAGGCCCTCGGCATCAGCGAGGTCGCCAACAGCGGCATGCCCAACGTCCAGGTCAAGCAGTGGGTCGTCTACGAGGTCGGCGAGAGCGCCGACGAGATCAGCCGCCCCGGCAACGCCGACATGGACGGCGACCACATGCGCGACTTCGCCGTCCAGGCCATCGCCGACAAGCAGACCTTCGGCGGCGGCCCCCGGCACTACCTCGCCACCCAGTTCATCACCCACGACGGCAAGCTCATCCTGACCTTCACCGTCACCGTCGTCCTGCTGGCCAACACCCTCAACATCACCGTCGCCGGCTACGCCCTCGGCCCCATCGACGGATTCTTCGGCGACAAGCCCAAGGACAAGGAGAAGTCCGTCTCCAAGACCTTCCGGTTCTGGGAGGAGCGCACGGTCAAGCTCCCGCTGATCGACAACGACGAGGTCGTCCGGCAGGCCGTCCGCGCACCGCTGTACCGGATGCCCGGCCTGCTCTCCTGGCTCGGCGGCGGCCTCGGCCTGCCCGAGCCCTTCGGCCTGCGGCACACCTGGGCCGGCCAGCCCTGGGGCACCCGCACCATGGCGGACAACGCGCTCAACGCCTCCCACCCGGTGCTCGCCGCCGTCCACACCGCCACCCTGGAGTTCCTCGCCGAGCACGACCTCGACACCGAGCGCGCCTTCAAGGGCCGCGCGGCCGGCCTCAAGGCCGAGGCCCAGGGCAGCCGCCCGTTCAAGGTCGACAAGTACGACGCCTGAGCCGGACACGACGGAGGGCCCCCGCCGACCCGATGGTCGGCGGGGGCCCTCCCCGCTGTGTGCCGGTCAGTCCTGCGGCCAGGCCTCGGACAGCATCTTCCGGGTGTCCGCCAGCAGCTGCGGCAGCACCTTGGTGTGGCCGACCACCGGCATGAAGTTGGTGTCCCCGCCCCAGCGCGGCACCACGTGCTGGTGCAGGTGCGCCGCGATGCCGGCACCGGCCGCCGCACCCTGGTTCATGCCGATGTTGAAGCCGTGCGCGCCCGAGGCCGCGCGCAGCGCCGTCATCGCCTTCTTGGTGAACACGGCCAGTTCGGCCGTCTCCGCCTCGTCCAGCTCGGTGTAGTCCGCCGCGTGCCGGAACGGGACCACCATGAGGTGCCCGCCGTTGTACGGGTACAGGTTGAGCACCGCGTACACGGTGTTGCCGCGCGCGACGACCAGCCCGTCCTCGTCGCTCAGCGACGGGATCGAGCAGAACGGGCAGCCGTCGTCCGGAGCCGGGCCGGTGGGCTTGTTCTCGCCCTGGATGTAGGCCATCCGATGGGGGGTCCACAGGCGGCGGAAGCCGTCCGGCTCTCCGACGCCCCGCTGCAGTTCCGGCTCAGTCGTCATGCTGATCAGCATATTCGCCCAACCGGGCTTGCAAAGCCGTGCGGGGCGGACTCCCTGAGGAGACCGCCCCGCAGCCACGTGCGAGTGACGGCGTCAGACCTGGATCCGGCGCTCCACCGCGTCCACGATCTCCTGGACGGCGTCGGCCACCGGCACACCGTTCTTCTGCTCGCCGTTGCGGTAGCGGAAGGAGACCGCGCCCGCCTCGACGTCGTCGTTGCCGGCGATCAGCATGAACGGGACCTTGGTCTTCTGGGCGTTGCGGATCTTCTTCTGCATCCGGTCGTCCGAGGTGTCCACCTCGACCCGGATCCCGCGCTTCTTCAGCTCGGCCGCGACCTCCAGGAGGTACGGCACGTGCTCGTCGGTGATCGGGATGCCGGTCACGGTGACCGGGGCCAGCCACGGCGGCATGGCGCCGGCGTAGTGCTCCAGCAGCACCGCGAAGAAGCGCTCGATCGAGCCGAACAGCGCGCGGTGGATCATGACCGGCCGCTGGCGCGAGCCGTCCGCCGACGTGTACTCCAGGTCGAAACGCTCCGGCAGGTTGAAGTCCAGCTGGATGGTCGACATCTGCCAGGTCCGGCCGATGGCGTCCTTCGCCTGCACCGAGATCTTCGGGCCGTAGAAGGCCGCGCCGCCCGGGTCCGGGACCAGCGGCAGCCCCTGCTTCTCGGCCACGGCGGCGAGGACGGCGGTGGCCTCCTCCCAGGTCGCGTCGTCACCGACGAACTTCTCCGGGTCCTTGGTGGACAGCTCCAGGTAGAAGTCGGTGAGGCCGTAGTCGCGCAGCAGGTTGAGCACGAAGGTCAGCGTCGAGTCGAGCTCGTCCGCCATCTGCTCACGGGTGCAGTAGATGTGCGCGTCGTCCTGGGTGAAGCCGCGCGCGCGGGTCAGGCCGTGCACCACGCCGGACTTCTCGTACCGGTACACCGTGCCGAACTCGAACAGGCGCAGCGGCAGCTCACGGTACGAGCGGCCGCGCGCGTCGAAGATCAGGTTGTGCATCGGACAGTTCATCGGCTTGAGGTAGTAGTCCACGCCCTCGTCGAGCTGCATGGGCGGGTACATGCCGTCCGCGTACCAGTCCAGGTGGCCGCTCTTCTCGAACAGCTTCCCCTTGGTGGCGTGCGGGGTGTAGACGAACTCGTAGCCCTCCTCCTCGTGCCGGCGGCGCGAGTAGTCCTCCATGGCGCGGCGGATGATGCCGCCCTTGGGGTGGAAGACGGCGAGGCCGGAGCCGATCTCCTCGGGGATGGAGAAGAGGTCGAGCTCGTTGCCGAGCTTGCGGTGGTCGCGCTTGGCGGCCTCCTCCAGGAACTCCAGGTGCGCCTTGAGCTCGTCCTTGCTCGGCCAGGCGGTGCCGTAGAGGCGCTGCAGCTGAGCGTTCTTCTCGCTGCCGCGCCAGTAGGCGGCGGCCGAGCGCATGATCTTGAACGCCGGGATCATCCGGGTGCTGGGCAGGTGCGGGCCGCGGCAGAGGTCGCCCCAGCACAGCTCGCCGGACTTGGCGTCCAGGTTGTCGTAGATGGTGAGCTCGCCGGCGCCGACCTCGACGTCGGCGCCCTCGCCGGCGGTGGCGGCGGAGCCCTTGAGGCCGATCAGCTCCAGCTTGTACGGCTCGCGGGCCAGCTCCTCGCGGGCGGCCTCGTCGGTGACCACCCGGCGGGAGAACTTCTGCCCGCGCTTGATGATCTCCTGCATCTTCTTCTCGATGGCCTTGAGGTCATCGGGGTGGAACGGCTTCTCGACGTCGAAGTCGTAGTAGAAGCCGTCCTTGACCGGCGGGCCGATGCCGAGCTTGGCCTCCGGGAAGAGCTGCTGCACGGCCTGGGCCATGACGTGCGCGGTGGAGTGGCGCAGGATGTCGAGGCCGTCCGGGCTGGAGATCGCGACCGGCTCGACCTCGTCGCCGTCCTGGAGGGCGTGGGCGAGGTCCTTGAGCTGGCCGCCGACCCGGGCGGCGATGATCGAGCGGTCGTCGGCGAAGAGCTCGGCGGCCGTAGTGCCCGTGGTCACCACGCGCTCTTCCCGATCGGGTTCGCGGTTGATGATTACCCGGACGTCCGTCACCGGTCTCTCCTGACGTGCTGGATTCAGAGGGCGCAGCACAGCGCTGCGCCTGACGATGGTACCGAGACCGGTGGCACCACCGTCACCTCCCTACTCCCCCCGCCCCTCCCCCAGGGTCTTGAGCAGGCGCTCGCGCTCGGCGTCCTCCAGTCCGCACGGTTCCAGGCCGGTGGGCCGGGTGAGCCGCCGGAAGCCGCCGCGCCGCTCCAGGCGGCCGCTGATCCGCACGGGGGTGCCGGCGAGGTGGGCCTCGGCGGCGAGCCGGTAGGCGGGGTCGGGCAGCCGGACCTTGACCTCGTCGACCTCGGCGCCGCCCAGTACCCGCAGCCGGACGCCGCCCGGCCCGGCGGGGTCGGCGCGCTTGAGGCGGACGACCAGGCCGACGAGGGTGACGGCGACGGCGGGCTCGATGCGTTCGAGGAGGTCGGCGGCCTCGTCGAGGGCGGGCAGGTCCCCGGGGGAGAACTCGACGGCGATCCGGCGGTCGCCGAAGCCGCCGGGGGTGCCGGCGGCGGCCGACCAGGCGACGGTGATCCGGCCCGCGGTGGCGCCGCGCACCAGCTCCTGGACGGATTCGACCAGTTCGCGGCTGACCCCGGACTGGACGGCGTTCTCGAAGGCCTCGCCGCCGCCGCTGACCCGCCGGTAGTCGACGGCGTCGCGCAGCGCCTCCAGGGCGCGGACCAGGGTGGTGACCGCCGCCCGGCCCTCGGGGGCGGGGGTGTAGGCGGTCAGGCCGGGGGCGCCGCCGACGACCAGGACCCGGTCGAGGAAGTCGCCGGCCCAGGCGTCGAGGCGGGCGCCGAAGTAGGCGGCGCGGGTGCGGCCGGCCTTGGCGCCGGCGGCGAGCATGGCGCGGGCGGCGTGCCGGAGCCGTTCGGTGTCCTCCCAGGGTGCGGCGCCGGGGGTGGTGGCGCCGGCGGGCGCGGCGAGGTCGCGGTACCACTGGAGCTCGTCGCCGGGCAGGGCCAGGGCGAGCAGGATGGCGCGGGCGGAGGGGGTGGCGGAGCGGGCGAGCGCGGTGACGGCGTCGGTGAGCAGTTCGACCGCGTCGTCGAAGCCGTCGCCGGCGGGGACGAGCAGGCTGACGCCGGGGTCGGTGCCCTCGGGGGGCGTCCAGCGGCCGTAGCGGGCGGTGGGTCCGCCGCGCCGGACCCAGCCGTGCCGGGCGAGCAGGGTGGCGAGCACCGCGGGGTCGACGGCTGCCGGGTCCGGCAGCGGCCCGGTCTGCGGCGGTTCGCCGAGCGTGGGACGCATCGGCCCGTGGGGCAGTGTCATGGGGCGGCTCCTCCCGGCCGGGGCCGGGCCGTCACGGGCTGCCGCCCGCACCGACCCGGGCCATGATGTCGCACAGGGCGCGGTCGTCGAAGACCTTCGCGGTGGGGACGCGGACGTTGGTGCGGTGCCGGCCGGTGACGGGGTGGCCGGCCAGGTTGACCCAGTAGCAGCAGTGCCGCAGCTCCAGGGCGTCGGGGCGGGCGGCGAGCCAGCGGTCGACGCGGCGGGGCAGCAGCATGACGACCAGGATCCGGGGCACGGCGACCCGGGGGCGGGCGAGCTTGCGCAGGTGGTCGTTGTCCAGGGTGAAGGAGAAGAACGCGCCGCGCGGGTCGGCCGCGATCTGCTGGGTGGCCTTCAGCTGGATCTTGACGGTGACCTCGTCGTCGACCTCGTGGCTGCGCGAGCCGTGGCTGACGTGCCAGTCGATGCCGTTGTCGGGGAACGGCTGGGAGAGCGAGCAGCCGGCCGCGGCGGCGACCGCGTGCAGATAGCCGACCTGCAAGGTCTCCATGCAGGCGGTCACCGCGAGGTCGCCCCGCAGGACGGCCGCCGCCTCGTCGGGCTGCGGCTGCGTCAGCGCCATGGCCGTCCGTCCTCCCCCGTCCCCCCGGGCCCGTCCGGATTCGAACAGAGCGCCCGTGGGCAGGGTGCCCGGCCGGTACCGCGCCAAACGGTTGAGGGGGCGTCAGGGGCGGGTATCACCGGGGCGGGAACGCGCTGTTTTCGAGGGGCAGTCATGCAACAGCACTGGTTCACCGGCCCGCTCGCCTCCTTCGACACCGAGACCACCGGCGTGGACGTCGAGACCGATCGCATCGTCTCGGCCGCCCTGGTCGTCCAGTCCGCCCCGGGCACGGTCCCGGCGGCCCGCAGCTGGCTCGCCGATCCCGGCGTGCCGATACCCGACGGCGCCCGGGCGGTGCACGGGATCAGTGACGAGACGGTAAGGGCGCACGGGCGGCCCGCGCCGGTGGTGGTGGCGGAGGTGGCCGCCGCGCTCGCCGCGCAGGCGCGGGCCGGGCGGCCGGTGGTGGTGATGAACGCGCCGTACGACCTGACGCTGCTGGACCGGGAGTTGCGCCGGCACCGGGGGGTGTCGCTGACCGACGCGATCGGTTCGGCGGCGCTGCTGGTGCTGGACCCTCGGGTTCTGGACAAATACGTGGACCGCTACCGCCGGGGCCGGCGGACGCTGACCGACCTGTGCGCGCACTACGGGGTGGAGCTGGCCGGGGCGCACGACGCGGGCGCGGACGCGACGGCGGCGCTGGAGGTGGTGCGGGCGATCGGCGCCCGCTACCCGGGTGCGCTGGGCGGGCTGACCGTGGCGGAGCTGCACCTGCGGCAGGCGGTCTGGCACGCGGCGCAGGCCCGGGGGCTCCAGGCGTGGTTCGACCGGTCGGGGGCGGACGAGCGGGTGGACCTGTCCTGGCCGCTGCGGCCGGCCCGGTGCGGTTGCGGGCGGCGGCTGTCGCCCGAGCACGAGTGCGAGGTGGCCGCGTAGCGGCCTGGCCCGGGAACGCCGCAGGCCCTGACCGGTCTCCCGATCAGGGCCTGCGTGCTGTCCGGTGGGCGATACTGGGATCGAACCAGTGACCCCTTCGGTGTGAACGAAGTGCTCTCCCGCTGAGCTAATCGCCCGGGCAACGAGAAGAACTGTAGCACCATTCGGGGGGCGCCGTACAACTCGTTCGGGGAACGCCCCGACGCATCCGCAGAACTCCTGCGCGACGCGGAAGGTGACTGTGCCTCAGCGCATTCCCCGGCACGGTTCACCGGATTGCGGAAATACATGTGAGGCCCAGCCGATAATCGGCTGGGCCTCACATATCACAATGCATTCCGGTGGGCGATACTGGGATCGAACCAGTGACCCCTTCGGTGTGAACGAAGTGCTCTCCCGCTGAGCTAATCGCCCGGGTGCAGGGAAAACATTACCGCATCCCGGGGGGTGGTCCGAACACTCCGCCTCCCCCGGACGGCCCCGCCCGGGTCGCCGGCGGGCGGGGAGCGGGTGGCTCAGTCCTCGTCGATCTTCCAGGGCATGACCAGCCCGTACTTCCACAGGTACCAGCCGCCGAGCGCGGCGATCAGCACCACGCCGATCACGGTGAGTGTCAGGTTGCGGCGCCGGACCCGCGGGTCCAGGGCCTTCTGCGCGGCCTCGGCCACCTTGCGGCGGGTCCAGCGCAGGGCCAGCTGGGCCCAGACGAACTCGGTCGCCCAGATGCCCATGCCGAGGAAGATGACCACCCAGCCGGGGCCGGGCAGCGGAAGCATGATCACTCCGAGCACCACCACGGCGAGGCCGACCAGGAAGACGGCCACCTGCCAGCTCAGGTGCAGCGGGCGGGAGCGGCGGATGAAGTGCGGCGCGCGCGAGCCGAGCGGCTTCTCGCCCTCCGCGGCGCCCTCCGTGCCGCCCCGGGCGTCCGGCTCCCCGCCGCCGTCACCCGCACCCGTCGGCACCCCCGTGTCGTCCCGCACGATCGCATCCCCCGTTCCGGTGTTCCCGCCCGCGTCCCCGCGTGCCTCGTCGCTTCGCACAGTCATGCCAGGAAACTAACCGAGAAGGGCTCCGGTTATCGCCCCGCGGGCACTCTGTGGCGATTCCGCAATGCGCCGTAAGGGGTACGACTCGCGCCCGAATCGGGACAGAGGGGTTTACATCGGTCGTTGAGGTGGGATGGTCCGTTCGCCGACGTGCGATTCCCCGAGCGCACACTGAGCGAAAGGCCATGGCGCTTATGAACACCACGGTCAGCTGCGAGCTGCACCTGCGCCTCATCGTGTCCAGCGAGTCCTCACTGCCCGTCCCCGCGGGCCTGCGCTACGACACCGCCGACCCCTATGCCGTGCACGCCACCTTCCACACCGGCGCCGACGAGACCGTGGAGTGGGTGTTCGCCCGAGATCTCCTTGCGGAGGGGCTGCACCGACCCACCGGTACGGGCGACGTCCGGGTGTGGCCGTCGCGCAGCCACGGACAAGGGGTGGTCTGCATCGCCCTGAGCTCTCCGGAAGGAGAAGCCCTGCTGGAGGCCCCGGCCCGGGCGCTTGAGTCGTTCCTCAAGCGGACCGACGCCGCCGTGCCGCCCGGCACCGAACACCGTCACTTCGACCTCGACCGGGAGCTGTCCCACATCCTCGCCGAAAGCTGACCCCGACCGGAGGCGGTCACACCCCGCTGTCGGCGGGGTCGTAGCCCCTGCCGTCAACCGCAGCCGTCCTACTCGGGGGCACGGCAGCAGACTCAGCCGCGCACGACGCGGTCTCGGGGCCGGTGACGAAACGGTTCTCTCCCGAACGGAGGGCCCCTGCGGCACCGAAGGCGCCCGGCACCGGAGCCGGTCATCCCACGGATGGCCGGCCTCCGTGCCGGGCGCGGCCGTTTCTCCGGCGAGAACCACGCACAGAGTGACGGAATCCGTACGCATCTTCGACACAAGCCACAGCCGCACGCCGCACCGCCCCGGTAAGGTCTGGGAATGACCCGTAGTCGCGGGGTGCCCACGGCCCCCTCCGCACGAGGAGCCTCCACGTGCTGATCACCCATGACACCGAGTGCGCGCTGAGCATCCTCGTCGAGCTCCTCAACACCGCACCCGAGGTGTGCGGCACCGAGCTGCTGCCCGACGTGCCCGCACTCGACGCCTTCGTGGTCCGGCAGGAGATCAGCGAGATCGACTCGCTGACCGACGACGACCTGCGCCAGGTGCACCTGCTGCGCTCGCGGCTGCGCGAGGTCTTCGGCACGGAGTCCACCGAAGAGGCCGCCGAGCTGGTCAACGCCCTGGTCGCGGCGGCCGGCACCACGCCCCGGCTGACCAACCACGACCACCACGGGTGGCACATCCACTACTTCGCGCCGCACGCCGCCCTCGGCGACCACCTGGCCGCCGAGATCGGCATGGCGCTGGCGTTCATCCTCACCGCGGGCGAGCGCGAACGGCTGCGCCGCTGCGAGGCGCCGGACTGCGCGCGGGTCTTCGTGGACCTCTCGCGCAACCGCTCGCGCCGCTACTGCGACAGCCGGACCTGCGGGAACCGGCTGCACGTGGCCGCCTACCGGGCCCGCCAGCGCTCGGCGGACGCGGTCCCCTCGGCCTGAGCGCCCGGGGCGCTCCGGGCGCCCCGGCGGTCCGCGGACCCGGGCGCTCAGATGCCGCGGCGGCGCAGGATCTCCTCGATGTCGGCGAACTCGCCGAGGCCGTCGTCGCCCTTGCCCTGCCCGCCCTTGCCCTGCCCGGCGCGCGCGGCCTTCTCGGCGCGCTTCGGCGCAGCCTGGGCGGCCGGGGCCACCGCCGGGCGGGCCGGGGCGGGTCCGGCGGCGGGGGCGGTCTCCCGCCCCTCGGTCTCGGCGCCGCGCCGGCCCGCCCAGCGGGTGGTCACGAGCAGCCCCGCCGAGACCGCCAGCAGCACGATGCCGGTCCACACCCGGGGGTCGAAGACCAGCTTGACCGCCCAGTCGGCGATCTCGTCGCCGATCGTCCGGGCCACCGGGAACAGGCCGGTCAGATAGAGGCCGGCGGGGAGCAGCGCGACGGCGAACCAGCGGGTCGCGGAGAGGAAGCGCCGACGGTAGGCGCGCAGGCCGGCCACGGCCACGCCCCCCGCGGTGAGGGCGAAGGCGACCGCCGCCGTCAGCACGGCCGCCTCCCCTCGGTCCCCGCGGCGGCTGTCGCCGCGGCCGTCGGACTGCTGATCGGACTGATCATCTCGTCGGACCTCCCAAGGCTCCGGTCTGGCGAACTGGCCGGGCCCGGTCCCCGGAACGGCACAGGGCCCACTGATGGAACACTGGGGGCATGATCGAAGGTTCCCTCCCCCGTCTCGAGTTCTGGTGCGAGCTCCAGTGCCCGGACTGCCGCACCGCCCTGGACGACGTCCGCGCGCTGCGCGCCCGCTACGGCGACGCGCTGCCGATCGAGCTGCGGCACTTCCCGCTGGAGAAGCACAAGTACGCCTACCCCGCCGCCGAGGCCGCCGAGGAGGCGTTCGCGCAGGGCCTCGGCTGGCCGTTCGTCGAGGCGCTGCTGGAGCGGGTCGCGGACCTGGAGGCGCGCGGCACCGAGGTGCTGCTGGAGGTGGCCCGGGAGGTCGGGGTGGACGCCGAGGAGGTGGACACCGCGCTGGTGGACGGCCGGCACATGCTGACCGTGGACGCCGACCAGGCCGAGGGCCGGGCGATCGGGGTGAGCGGCACGCCGACGTACGTGATCGCCGGGCAGCGCCTCGACGGCGGGAAGAGCCAGGACGGGCTGCTGGAGCGCATCGTCGCCGCCGTCGAGGCCGCGAAGGCGTCCTGACCCCCGGCGGGCCGCCGGCCCGCCGTCGCCGGTCACAGCAGCGGCTTGCCGAAGACGCGGTTGGTGACCCGGTAGCCGAGCGACTCGTAGAGGCGGATCGCGACCTCGTTGCCGCTGAAGACGTTCAGCCCGAGGTCGTGGACGCCCGCCGAGAGGCACGCCTGCTCGGCGAGGTGCATCAGCGTCCGGCCGTGGCCGCGGCCCCGGTGGGCCTCGGCCACCTCGACCACCATGACCCACGCCAGCGGGGCGCCGTCGGGCAGGTCGCGCAGCCGCAGCGCCAGCCAGAGCGAGCCCAGCGGCTCCTCCCCGGGCCCGTACAGGCGGCGCAGCGCGACGCCGGGGCTGTCCGCGCCCTGCGGCAGCAGTCTCGCGTGGTCGGCGTCGGACTTGGCGCGGGCCTCCGCCTCGCCGAGGCCGGAGGAGCGCAGGTCGTGCAGGTAGCCGGCCTTGGCCTCGGCGAGCCAGGCCGGGAACTCGGCGGCGCCGATCGCGCGGGCGGTGGCGCCGGGCGGCAGGGCGGGCGGCGCGTCCAGCCGTTTGACCATGTTCCGCATCCGCTCGGTGTAGCCGAGGGTGACCGCGAGCGAGCGGGCGACCCGGGCGGGCTCGGGGATGTCCGCGTCCACCCGGGTGCAGCCCCAGCCGCGCAGCACCTCCTCGGCGGCCAGCGCCCCGATCGTCCCGCGCCCCCGGCCGCGTCCGCTGTGGACCTCCAACTCTGCTATCTCGCCCCAGAGTTGGCTGCCGCGGGGAACGGCGGTGGTACGCAAGCCGCCGACCGGGCGGCCGTTGACGCAGATCTGCCAGCGCCGGGTGCGGCCGCCGGCGGGGGTGGGGGTCTCCGGGCTCTCGGGGCGCAGCGTGGTGGTCATGTCGGGGTCCCTTCCCCGCCGTCCGGGTCTTCTACCGGCCCGGACGGCGCGTCCCCGCCGCGGGTTCTCGCGGGCGGGCTCCCCGGGGGGCGGGTGCTCAGGGGTCGAGGTCGTCGCCGCTGCGCTGGGCGAAGACGGCCATGGCCTTGGCGGTGACCGGGCCGGGGCCGGGCAGTTCGCGGTCGTCGACGCGGGTGACGGCCTGGACGTCGCGCAGGGAGGAGGTCAGGAAGATCTCCTCGGCCTCCTGGAGGGCGTCGAGCGGGAGGTCGGCCTCCTCGGCGCCGCACCAGTCGACGACGAGCTGCCGGGTGATGCCGGCCAGGCAGCCGGAGGCGAGCGGCGGGGTGAGCAGGCGGCCGCCGAGGACGACGAAGACGTTGGAGCCGGTGCCTTCGCAGAGCCGGCCCGCGGTGTTGGCGAGCAGGGCCTCGGAGGCTCGGGCGCGGTGGGCGGCGGCGAGGGCGACGACGTTCTCGGCGTAGGAGGTGGTCTTGAGGCCGGCGACGGCGCTGTGCTCGTTGCGGCGCCAGGGGACGACGGTGACGGCGGTGGTGTCGGGGCGGCGGGTGGCGGTGCCGATGGAGGCGACCAGGGTGGGGCCGGTGTCGCCGCGCTCGGAGCCGAGCGGTGCGGTGCCGCCGGTGTAGGTGATGCGCAGGCGCCCGAGCGGCATCGGGTTGGCGGCGAGGACGGCGGCGCAGGCCTCGCGGACCCGCTCGTGGTCGGGGTCGGGCAGGCCGAGGCCGCGGGCGGAGCGGGTGAGGCGCTCCAGGTGCCGGGTGACGGCGAAGGCCCTGCCGTCGACGGCCTTCATGGTCTCGAAGACGCCGTCGCCCGTGGTGAGTCCGTGGTCCAGGACGGACAGGGCCGGGTCGGCGGAGTCGACGAGGGTGCCGTTGACCCAGCTGGTGGTCGGGTGCTGCATCGCGGGGTGCTCCTCGCGGGACGGGCGCGGGCCGGCCGGCCGCGGGTGGTGGGGCCGGGTCCGGTCCGTGTCGGGGTTCAGTCGCTGTCGGGGTTCAGTCGGTGTCGGGGCGGATGCCGGTGCCCGACGCTATCGCGACCAGGCGGGCGGCCTTCAGTTCGGTTTCCGCCCATTCGCGGTCGGGGTCGGAGCCCCAGGTGATGCCGGCACCGGTGCCGAAGCGCAGTTCGGGTGCCGCGGGGTCGGTCCGGTCGATCCAGAAGGTGCGGATGCCGACGGCGAGTTCGGCCTCGCCGCGGTCGGCGTCGACCCAGCCGACGGCGCCGCAGTAGGGGCCGCGCGGGGCGGTCTCCAGGGCTTCGATGATCCGCAGGGCGCTGGACTTGGGGGCGCCGGTGACGGAGCCGGGCGGGAAGGTGGCGGCGAGCAGGTCGGGCCAGCCGGCGTCCGGGCGCAGGGTGCCCTCGACGGTGGAGACCAGGTGGACCAGGCCGGGGTGCTTCTCGACCGCGCACAGGTCGGGCACGGTGACGGTGCCGGTGGCGCAGACCCGGCCGAGGTCGTTGCGGACCAGGTCGACGATCATCACGTTCTCGGCGTGGTCCTTGTCGAGCAGGTCGTGCTCGGTGCGGCCGGTGCCCTTGATCGGCCCCGAGGAGACGGTGCGGCCGGTGCGGCGCAGGTAGAGCTCGGGCGAGGCGGTGGCGATCTCGACGCCGTGGCCGGGCAGCCGGATCGTTCCCGCGTAGGGGGCCGGGTTGCCGTGGGCGAGCAGGCCGGTGAGGGCGTCGATGTCGGAGCGGGCGGGGTCGGGCAGCGGGGCGGAGAGCACCCGGCAGAGGTTGGCCTGGTAGACCTCGCCGGCCGCGATGTGCTCCCGGACTCGGCGCACGCCCGCGGTGTAGGCGGCGCGGTCGAGCGAGCTGCGCCAGTCGCCGGCGGCCGGGCCGAGCCAGCCGGCGCCGAAGGGTGGGGCGGGGGCCGGGCGGACGTCGTCGAAGCGGGCGCAGGTGAGCCGGCCCTCGAAGTCGTAGGCGACGGCCCACCAGCCGGTGGAGTCCAGGGCGGCCGGGTCGGAGGTGACGTCGCGCAGTCCGGTCGCGAGGCGGCCGCCGAAGCGGGCGAGGGGGTGCTGGGGGTCGAGGTGGCCGGACACGGTTCTCCTGCACGGGGCTTTGCTCGGGTTGCGGTGCCTGAAGTGTAGGTCGGGGGGCGCGAGCAGAGCCGGGCGTCGCGCGGGCGTACGCCGGGTGACCTGCGGGTGTCACTCACGGTGTCGATCAACCCGCGCCGGGCACGTCCGGGCCGGTCGGCGCCGGGGCGGGCGGGGGGCGTCCGGCGGGCACGCTGCGGGAACGGATTTTTAGCTGGCCCGGGAATCCGCTAGAGTTCAACACGTCGCCAGGGAGCGCAGCCGGGAGAACCGGTGAAGATCCCGGCAGACAGGCGGACGTGGCTCAGTTGGTAGAGCATCACCTTGCCAAGGTGAGGGTCGCGAGTTCGAATCTCGTCGTCCGCTCGGCGAAGGACAGTGTAAGATCGTCCTTCGAGTGTTGCCTGGTGGAGTGGCCGAGAGGCGAGGCAACGGCCTGCAAAGCCGTCTACACGGGTTCAAATCCCGTCTCCACCTCCAAGAGGCTCGCCCGGCTCTGCCGGGTGGCCTCCCCGCGCGATTAGCTCAGCGGGAGAGCACTACCTTGACACGGTAGGGGTCACTGGTTCAATCCCAGTATCGCGCACCATGGCCGGCTCCGCCGGACACCTGCCCCGCGCGATTAGCTCAGCGGGAGAGCACCACCTTGACACGGTGGGGGTCACTGGTTCAATCCCAGTATCGCGCACGTTGATCTTCGGGTCCTGGACCCGGGGTTCACTGCGGTAGCACCGCACCAGCGCGATTAGCTCAGCGGGAGAGCACTACCTTGACACGGTAGGGGTCACTGGTTCAATCCCAGTATCGCGCACGTCAGGCCCTCCGGGGTCTGCTGCACAAACGCCTTACCAGGCGCGATTAGCTCAGCGGGAGAGCACTACCTTGACACGGTAGGGGTCACTGGTTCAATCCCAGTATCGCGCAC